>DAIQNU010000056.1:0-13263 GCA_036788235.1 Cyclobacteriaceae bacterium | reverse complement strand
TTGGCAGGATTCGGATATATAAGTAGGGTAGAGGTTATGGGTCGATTTTCAAGTGAAGTAACCTGAATACTTCCTGAGGCTATATTACTCATGGCCGATTCTCCAAATTGATTGAATGCCGCTATTTTGTAGTCATACAATCGATTTCCTAAAGCAGTACGATCGGTGTATTCTGTAGCATTTACCGGGGCAGTGCGATTAAGCAAATTAAATTCACTAGTACCACTTGTTCGCCTATAGATTCTAAGACCCTTTTCATTACTGGCCGTGTTCGTCCAGCTAAGAACCATACCTTCCGATATTCCAACAGCAGTCAAATCAGTGGGTGCATCGGGAATTGTCGCATCAAATGACTTATTAATACCAATGCTATGTATGGTGAATTTTCCTGAGGCCGCTGTGGCCAGCAATCCATAATTTATGTAAAACCTGATTTTGGCTATTCTTGCCGGATTGATCTCGTTAAATGGAAAAACCCTTTCAAAATAATGAATGTACGGATGCGGGTTGCCATCTGAGTTTAAAGGTTCGGTTCGGAAAATCTCACTCAAGGCAGTAGCTGTTCCGGTATTGTCTATCAGATCTATGCGCATAGTACCAGGTGGATTTTGTGTGCTCATCTGGATTTCCATTCGACTAAACTCCTCCATATTCAAAGGCCTATCCAAAATGTATTCTATGTATGGATTGTCTCTAGGTGCAGCCACATCAAAGTCGATGGTAACGGCGGATTCAGAGGGTTCGATAGCAAAAGCCTGGGAAAAAGCAGTTGGAATAAACCAATTATCCAGGTCTAGATCTAATTCAAAAGGTTCAGTTGGGGTAAGCACAGTGAGTACCTCTAAGGATGAATCATAGGTTTCATCAAGGTAATTCATGGTCACCTCGATGTTGCCTGGTTCATCATTCCATTTTACACGAATACGGTGGGTGCCCTGGCCATCAATAATTTCTACTCCTTCAGGTACTTCCCACTCATAGGAGGCACCAATGACATTAGAAGCGGTATAAATCAATTGATCTGATTGAGGATCAACAATATTGTTGCCTGTAATTGTTAACCCAGTGAATTCAGAATAGACCCTTACATAGTCTACTTCCATTCTAGCTAGGCTCAAAGCCGGATCTATCCCATTTTTAAGTCCACCTGTTTCAAATTGTGGATCACTGCCCCAAACACCACCCATGGCTATATTCAAAATGAAAAAGAATGGCTGATCAAAAGGCCAATTTGCATTGTTTTTACTTGCGGGGCTGTAGGTATAAAACTCAACATCATCGATCAGAAAAGTGATTTTGTCGGCGGTCCAAATGCAAGCATATTCATGGAAACTTGTAGCGAAAGTAGACAGTTGCCGACTGGCAGTATTGATGGTAGCGCCATGGCTCGATGTAGTATGAAGAGAGGCATGTAACTGGCCCGGTTGTCTACCAATATGTTCCATTACATCAATTTCGCCACATGCCGGCCAATTTACTGTGCCGATATTATCACCGAGCATCCATAAGGCTGGCCAAGTGCCTGAGCCTTGTGGTAGCTTTGCCCTAAAGACAATTTTGCCATATTTAAAGCTCTTTTTTCCTTGGGATTTTAATCGAGCAGAACTCCATTGACCATTCATGTTTTTTCGTGCTTCTATGATCAATAGGCCATTTTCTACTCTGATATTTTGCGAGCTATTGGTATAATTTTGCACTTCACTATTCCCCCAACCATTGCTGCCAAGATCGTAAGTCCAATTATCGCTATTGGGACTTCCCTCTACATCAAATTCATCAGACCAAAGCAACTGAACGTATTCTTGCGAAAAAGCAGGGTTGTTTATAATTAATAAAAAAACTGCAAGTAAAAGATTGTAAAATAATCGCATCATATTTTTTTCATGCCCTATCAAGGCTTTTGATATACCTTTACATAATCTACTTCCATTGTTTTTGGGAAAATAGTGTCATCAACACCTTTTTGACCTCCCCAATTGCCACCTACAGCAACATTTAACAATAAATGAAATCGTTTATCAAATGGCCATTCCTCATGCCCTTTATTTTCATTATCGAAAGTGTAATAATGAATCGTGTCAACAAAAACCCTGATCTGTTGCTCATCCCATTCTAAAACATAATCGTGAAAGGCTTCCTTGTTGTCAGGCATATAGATTGCCCCCGATTTGTGTGTGCCAATGGAATGATTGTAGCTTTTGGTATGTACTGTGCCGTAGATGGTGTCGCTATTATATCCTACATTTTCCATAATATCGATTTCTCCACTACCAGGCCAGTTTCCATACTCCCAATCGGTAGGTAGCATCCATATTGCAGGCCACATACCTACACCGGCTGGCAGCTTGGCTCGGACTACAATCTTACCATACAGCCAATCTCCTTTTTCCTTAGTGATCAAACGTGCCGAGCTATATTCTTTTCCTTCCCAGGGCTCTTTAATCGCAGTAATGCGCAATAATCCATCAGAAACCCATGCGTTTTCTGATCTAAATGCCGTGTAATGTTGCAATTCATTATTTCCCCAGCCCCAATCATTTCCACGGGTGTCATAGCTCCACTTGGTAGAGTCTGGCAGTCCTTCATAATCAAAATCATCATACCAAACCAATTGATAATCTTCTTCGGTTGACGTACTTTCTGCCGGCTCCTTTTTTTGGCCACATGAATACAAAAAACACAAAGTAATAATTAGAATAAATATTGATTTGGTGTCCATAGTTTTTTATAGCTATTATGTTTATTTATGCCGTTTAAAAGAAATCAGCGAGGTTTTTACTTATTTAATCTCTAGTGAGTTGTTTCAAATAAAAACTAAATAATTCATCAGCCTCGCGGATTTCACATAATTTTTAAACGATATTAAATGTTATTTTTTCATTACAATGGTTTCTGAAAGACTAAAATCTGCTTGAAGATCAGCGATAGCCACTGTAAATGCACCAGCTTCAGCAATCCATTTTAAATCATGCCCTACAAAAGCCAATTCAGCGGGATTTAAGGTAAATTTAACCTGCTTTGTTTCCCCGGCTTTTAGCTCGATCTTTTCAAATCCTCGCAATCTTTTCACCGAGGGAGTGATACTGGCATAAAGATCAGATACATACATCAGCACAGCCTCTTTTCCCATACGGTCACCGGTATTCTTAACTTGCACACTTATTTCCAATGCATCATTACTTCCAATACTTGACTTACTAAGTTGCAGATCGCTATAACTAAACTGTGTATAACTGAGTCCATGACCAAATTCAAATTGAGGAGCAAAATTGCTTTTGTACAGCGATCCATCGTTGCTTAATGCTTCGGTATATTTATGATCGTAGGTTACCAGGCTATTTGGATATCGAGGATAAGTGATGGGTAACCTTCCAGAAGGATTCTCATCTCCATATAATATACTTGCCAAGGCATCGCCACCATAATTACCCGGCAGATAAGCGTAAACAATAGACTTAGCCAGTTTTTCAATTTTGCTAATAATTCTAGGTCTACCTTGTGTAAGCACCAGAATTATAGGTTTGCCGGTTTTGGCAAGTTCTTTAGCGAGTAATTCCTGATTTGCTGACAAATAAAGGTCTTCCAAATCGCCAGGTTTTTCACAATATGAATTTTCGCCTAAACAGAGTACAATGTAATCGGAATTGCGGGCAGCACTTACCGCCTCATTTATATTGACTGCTTCATCCATGTCCCAGTTTTTGTCTAAAAGATAGCTTACGCCCTCAACAAATTTCACATTTTGTTGCCCAGCTATAGCCTGCATAGCCTCTACTATGGTATTGTGCTCCGTGGCATATTTATCGGCAAGATGACCCTGCCAAGAATAAGACCATCCACCGTTTAATGCGCGCATTAAGTTGGCATTGGGCCCTGTTACCAGCACTTTGGCATTCTTTGATAATGGCAGCAGGCTTCCTTCATTTTTAAGCAGGGTAATCGATTCTGCGGCTGTAGTATAAGCTGCTTTCGCAAATTCTTCACCCCCAAATAGTGGATAGTCATCAGGATGGGTATTGGGTTTTTCAAACAATCCAAGTTTTACTTTTACCCACAATATCCTACGTACAGCATCATTTATTCTCGACATAGGCACTTCGCCTTCATTAACCAGAGCTATTAGGTAATCGGCAAAATCGAAATTATAAGGCACCATAGACATGTCTATGCCTGCATTTATGGCAATTTTAACAGCTTCTTTAGGCGTTGAAGCTATTTTATGACGTGTATGGAGATAAACAATATCTTCCCAGTCGGTTACTACCAAACCTTTAAAACCAAGTTCTTCTTTTAAGACTTCAGTGAGTAAGTAATGGTTTCCATGCACTGGAATTCCATTAATCTCTCCTGAATTGACCATAAATGTATGAACTCCTGCTTCAATGGCCGATTCGAAAGTTGGCAAGAAGTATTCACGCAATTGTCTTTCAGGGATGTATGCAGGTGTACGATCTTTGCCAGACCATGGTATAGAATAGCCAAGAAAATGCTTGGCACATGCTGCCACTTTGGTAGAATCTGATATATCGTCACCTTCATAGCCAATGACCATTTCTCGACCTAATTCCCTGGCCAGATATACATCTTCACCAAAAGTTTCCCAAATACGGGGCCAACGTGGATCGCGACCCATGTCAAGTACCGGCGAAAAGTTCCAGGGAATATTGCTTGCTCTGGTTTCATAAGCAGTTACTTCTGCACCTTTTCTTATTAGGCTTCGATTAAACGTAGCAGCTTGACCCAATTGCTGGGGAAAGAATGTGGCTCCATCGGTATAGGTTACGCCATGTATTGCATCAACACCATAAATCAATGGAATTCCCAATCTGGTTTCTTCTATGGCCATTTTCTGAAACTTGCTGATCATTTCATACCAATACTCTTTGGTTTGAGCTTCGCCTTGAGGTGTATTTAAAATAGAGCCAAGGCCATAATCGATAATACCTTTTCGGAGCTTATCCATATCTAACTGATGCTCTTTTGAATTGGGAACTGTCACAGCCTCAATAGTAAGTTGCATCATTTGCCCTACTTTTTCTTCTAAAGTCATTTGACTTAGAATCTCTTCAACTTGGTTGCCATAAACATCCTTTTCAGTTGAAGCATTGGTAGAACATGCCATAAAAAATACAGACAATAATAGAATTAGCTGTTGTGAGAAGTTAAAAAAAGTAATTCGTTTCATAAGATTATATTTTTTTGTTAAAGGTCATTCCTGCCTACTCAAGCCTACCTGGCTGGTAGAATGAATGGGCAGGTGGAATCAGACGTTTTCATAATTATGCCGGTGTGCGACATGCCTATTTTGTAAGTGAAAATATTTAATAATAAGTACAAATATACCCAGCTTTTACCACAAAGTGTATTTACAACACTAACAAATTTAAATATTTAAAATTAAGTTGTTTTAAACTGTTATTAGTAATCATTCTCCGCCTTGTTTCGTGTCCCCACGAAACAGCATTCAAGCTCCGACCAATACCTTGACGAAACAGAATGGCCGGATTTGTAATCGAATTATTGTATATTTTAACTGATTCCCTGAAACTTACTGAACAAAATCAATTTATTTATTAGAAGCAGGATTATCCATTGATAACCCTGCTTCTATTTTTATGGTAATAAAATGAAATCATCAATAAAGAATGTACCCGTTCTTATATGTCCTTCGCCTCCGAGCTGAATCACGATTTTATCTAAATCCTCTCTTTCGGCAGCTGCAGAAAAGTCAAACTCAACTTCAACCCATTGAAATTCTTCGCTAACAGATTTAATGATTTCGACTTGAGTTTCCCATGCATTGCCTCCAAGTTCCTTATTTTGAAGTTTCATGGTGACAGTTCGTTGCAGATTTTTGTAGGGCATCCATTCAGCCGCCGCAGGATCTTCCGTGTCATAGTCATTATACCCAGGCAAATACACTTTAAGTTTGAAAACATTTCGATTTCTCAGATCCATTTTATGCTCTAGCTCCGTAGCAATATTTGACCATTGATAATCTGCCCTTACGTATCGTCCAACCTTATCAGAAGTATTAATTCCTCTTGGATCAGGATTGTCATAGCTCGTATTGAAAACACCACTACCCATGTCGCTCAGCCATGTTATATTTCCACTGCCTTCAAAATTGTCATGTAGATCCACTTCCAGATAAGGAGGTGGGTTTACCGGTCTTTCATAGCCTTTGCGCTTTAATCTATGATACCAGGCTAGATCGCCACTTGAAGCATCTAAGAACCTGATATGCATGGTGTTTTCATCAAGTTCTAAAATTTCATATCTGGTTACACCAGTAAAAAATCCTATGAAAGCACCACTCGAAAGGGTTATGAATCTTCTTCCGTCTTCTTCTCGGCTAAAGCTAAAGCGTTGACCTGTCGGGGCTGTATAATTGGCCATGAGGTCGCCACCTGGTGCGGGTTCTGAACCAGGAAAAACATTACCTTGTGCACCACTTAGAAACACTTTTCCATTGGTCTCGTGCCTGAAAGACAGACCATCCAAGTCAAAAGTATATTCATCGTCGTATAAACCTGTGCCGGCTTTATCGCCTGGTGCAGCCTGCCACCATTCAGGTGTGGTGCCTCCAGATGGGCCAACGCCCATGTGACCTGCGAATTCTTGATCAATTACCCAGGTTTTGCCACCAAGTGCATCTACACCTCCTGTTATTAAATTAAGATCAGGATCGTCGAGCATTAGTGGGTTTGTCTCCGCTATATTAACCATCCGTGAATTACTAGCCTGCCCACTGCGCGTAAGGATGGTCAATTTTACCATGTATTCGCCTTGCAATGGATATTCACCTCGCACTGTATTTCCTTCTCTGACCTGTCCGTTTCCTAAGTCCCAAATAAATTTGAAACCCGGGGAGGTATTGGTGAAATTAACTATGTTGGGATTTTCAGCGTCATATTGAAAATCAAAAGACACATCTTCAGCTGTTGGCATTTCGCCAATATTGGGTTTAGGATCTTCTTGTGGGTCGCATGAAAAGAGCATTATAGCTGCCACTAAAGTCCAAGCTGTATGTTTTATATATTTATTCAGTTTCATATGTTTAATTTTAAATAGATTGATCAATAACCATTGTTTTGACTGAATTGACCAGCTGCCAAATCTACCTCGCTTTGAGGAATAGGGAATAAGCCATCTGTAGCGGCATTGAATACAATATCGAAATCTGGTTGATCACCTACATATCGTGGTCCTCTTGAACCGCTTATAGAAATTCTCTCTGCAGCGATGTTAGTGCCACGTCGTAGTAGATCCCAATAGCGGTGACCTTCCAATGCTAATTCCACACGTCTTTCTTGATAAATATTTTCCATGGTGGCAGGTTTTTCTCCTAAACCTACTCTTTCGCGCACTCTATTGAAGTAGGGTTGAGCTGCTGCCGTATTTCCACCCGTTAAATGTTGCAATTCAGCAGCCATAAGCAATACATCAGAAAAGCGAATAACTCGGTAGTTATTACCAAAATTGAGCTCTGGCTGTCCTGTACTGCCTCTATACTCTTTGTGCGTAGTATATTTTCGGCTAAAATAGCCGGTATGCTGATAGCCTTTTGTGATGCCTCCTACAAAGTCATCTTCGAAAATAAAGGTTGAAGCAAATCTGGGGTCATTAGGTTCAAATGCATCGACCAGTTCTTGGGTTGGTATATTAAAACCCCACCCACGATCAAATTGCTCCAAAGCAGGTTCTTCTACGCGTGGACCTTGCATTTGGGCTGCTATATTGCCTTCGCCACCATGAATATATCCCCAATCCCACCAAGGTCTTGAGTCAGAATAAACAATTTCAAATACCGATTCTTCAGAAAATTGATAATCTCTTCTGAAATTGTTGGCATAGTTTGCCAAAAGATCATGGCCACTTTCTTCAATAAGTGTGTTTAACTGTTCTAATGCAATGGCAGCATTTATAGTTGTATTACCTGCTTGCAGATTTGCATTGAACTTACCATTGTAAAATAAAAACACTTTGGCTAGTTGTGCTTTTGCCGCCCATTTACTTATGCGACCCAATTCATTATCAGAAATAGTTTCTGGAAGTCCATCTATTGCCTCATAGAGATCTTTAGCTATTTGATTGAATACATCTGCTGCCGATGACTGCGGTTGATTGTATTCGCTAGGTTCTAAGGTTTGAGTAATCAAAGGCACGGCACCAAAAAAGCGAATGAGGTCAAAGTAAAAATAGCCACGCAAAAATTTAGCTTCTGCTATGGTTCTGGCTTTAAATGCATCACTGGCTTCTATACCTTCTATTTTTTCAAGGTATAGATTGGCTCTATATATACCAATATAGTATTTGCGCCAAATACCATGTACTTCAGGGTTTGTAGTACGAATGTTATGCCTGTCGATTTCGATAATATTTGGAGCATCAGTTCTACTGGCACCTCCAGCATAGGTATCGTCTGAGGCAATGTCGCTGAGCATTTCAAAAGGATGAAAACCAACCACGGTGTTCCATTGCAATACATCATATATACTTACCAAAGCTTCGGCGGCATCTGATTCTGTGGCATAAAAGTTTAATTCTGTTCGCTGGTCGAGTGGCTCGCGAATTAAGAAATCTTCGCTACAGGAATTTGCTAAGAGCAATATTCCCAGGGATAAAATGATCTTTATATATCTATTGCTATTCATGATTATCAGCTTAAAATGTTACACTTAAACCCATTCTGTAAATTCTTGGTTGCGGATAAACGCCGCGGTCGATACCAAGGTCGAAAGCACTACGAGGGCCAATTTCAGGATCATATCCATTGTAATTGGTAATAGTGAGCAAATTGTCACCAGAAATATACACCCGAGCTTTTCGAACATGCATCCAATTGATAGCTGTGGCCGGAAGATTATAGCCCAATTGAATATTGCGCATTCTTAAGTATGAGCCATTTTCAATATATAGGTCAGAAATGCGCGTCCAGTTACCATTGGTGTCGTTCCAGGTAAGTCTAGGCATTTCATTGCTAGTCCCTTCACCTGTCCATCTGTCCAGAAAAGTTGCCGGCATGTTGGTGGTTGCTAAATCATGTCTGCGGGTACCATTAAATATATCCATGCCATGAGCTCCCTGAAAAAAGATCGCTAGATCAAAGCCTTTGAAATCTGCATTCAATGAAAAACCATAGGTCCATTTTGGAGTAGGATTTCCGATCATGGTTCTGTCGCCATCATCTATTCTGCCATTGCCATCCAAATCCAAAAACCGAACATCGCCAGGCCTTGCATCGGGTTGTATTAAACTTCCGCCTTCATGTCGATGGGCTTCAATTTCTGATTGATTTTGAAAAATCCCATCCGTTTTTAAGCCCCAGAAATAGCCAATTGGAAGGCCTTCTTGCATTCTCGTTATAGTGCCATAAGTGGCAAAGCCAGCACCAAAAATCACACCTTCTGCATTGTTGATTTCCAATACTTCATTTGCGTTATAGGCAAAGTTTACGTTGGTGCTTAGGTTGAAATCGCGAACGCGGGTTCTGTAATCAAGCGCCACTTCAATCCCACGGTTTTGCACTGTACCACCATTTACAAAAGGTGCATTGTTGCCAACATGACCCGGGATAGGTGCTACAATTAGTAAATCTTTAGTTCTTTTATCGTAATAATCAATGGTGAAAAGCAGCTTATCATTAAAAAATCCAGCATCTATACCAATATCCAATTGCTCTGAAGTTTCCCATCTTAGGTCAGGGTTTGGAACAAATGCAGGTTTAGCGCCACTCGTAAAGGTTTCGTTTTGGCCAAATGTATAACCAGCTCCTGTCTCAATCACAGAAGTCCAGCGATAATTACCAATACGATCGTTTCCGTTTTGACCCCATGAAGCCCTGATTTTTAAGAAATTCATCGTGCTCGCCAAGGGTGCTAAAAAATCTTCTTCACTCAATACCCATCCGGCTGAAACTGATGGAAAGACACCATAACGATTATTGGTTCCAAATTTTGATGAACCATCTACCCGAACAATACCAGTAAAAAGATATTTATTAGCATAATCATAAGTAGCACGACCGAAATAGGAAACGATTGATTCATGACTTGCACCACCACCTGCACGCATTGATTCCTCATCAAGTGCTGCATTAATGTATGCATATCTCGGATCGTCAATAATCAAATCAGCTTTCGAACCAAAAAGACCATCGAATAGAATTTCCTGAGATGACATGCCCAATAATCCACTGATATTGTGATTTCCGATGCGCTTGTTGTAAGTAATTGTATTTTCCCAAAGCCAGGTCAAATACCTATCGTAGTTTTTATCTACCATAGACTCGTCACTGACCTGAGCGGCATTTAAGTAATATTCAGGGCGATAAAAGTTGCCACCAACAATTCCCAGATCTACACCATAGTTGGTTCTGAAATTAAAATCCTTAAGAAAGGTCAATTCACCGAATACATTTCCGACGATCTTGTCGACTCTTGTATTCCCATGAGTGACTTCCAGTCTTGCCAAAGGATTTACAATTTCTTGGGTTACATAGGGTGAAATGCCATAAAAATGTCCACTGCCATTGCGCACAGCCCGTGCGTCATAAGTCGCAAGTCGTGCAGGATCAGTTTCATATAAGGGTGTAATAGGATCAAGGTTTAATGCATTGCTCAACGGGGAACCCCATTCCGAATTTGAATCTACCGCTCTTCGATTGATGTGCGTGTACGAAATGTTATTGCCAAAATTCAGATTATTGCCAACCTTATGCGACGAATTGAGCCTAAAAGTATACCGATCAAATTTCGATTTTTTTCCACCCACAATACCCTCTTGTGAAAAATAGGATAGGGTAGAGGCATATGTTGACTTTTCAGAACCACCAGAGACTGATATTTGCTGATTCATGATATGTGCATTGGCAGAAAAAACAGCATCTTGCCAATCGGTACCTTCGCCGTAGACTGAAGGATCGCTGTAAGGCATAGTGAAACCACCTGCTGCAGCTCCTTCATTCATCAGAATGGCATATTCACGGGCATTTAATACTGGTATCTTCTTCCATGCATTCTGCACACCGTAATAACCACCATAGGTTACAGTGGCATCACCTTTTGTGCCACCTTTGGTGGTGATCAGTACCACACCATTGGCAGCTCTTGCGCCATAAATAGCTGCAGAAGCCGCATCTTTGAGCACTTCAATAGATTCGATATCACCGGGATTGAGATAATCTATGCCTCCTACGATCATACCGTCTACTACATACAATGGCATACTACTTCCATTAGTACCAGATCCACGAATAATAACACTTGGGGCATCACCTGGCTGACCTGATTGATTAGAAACATTTACACCCGGAAGCCTGCCCTGCATGGCTTGCTCAATCCTCAAAACAGGTGTTTGTGTAATTTCATCACTTTTTATAGAAGATATTGCCCCTGTGACAACTTTTTTACTTTGTACACCATAACCAATCACCACAAGTTCTTCAAGTTGTGTAACGTCTTCTGTTAGCACTGTCTCAATATAACTTCGACCATTGAGATCTATCAACTCATTTAAATAACCAATATATGAGATTGACAACTGTGTGGTTTTGATGTCAGGAACCTCGAGTGCGAATTTTCCATCCACATCAGTAATTGTGCCATTGGTAGTACCTGCAATAAGTACATTTGCACCTATAATAGGGCTGCCACCTGTATCGTTGACTTTTCCGGTTACTCTATCCTGTGCAGATACCGAATTGCAAGCTGTGTAAGCATACAACAGCACCACAGAAAAGATTTGGTACAACACAAACCGTAAAGTAAAGGCACTACATTTTCGTATTTGTTGATCCATGTTTTTGTATTTATGTGTGAAAAATAGTTTTAGTACTATGCATAAAGGGTATAAATGCATATTGATGCAGTAAATATGAACAATTAAAATCAAAAAACAATACTTAAAACACTGATATACAGTGTGTTAAAATATTTTATTGGCGCTTAAATAACAATCCTTTTAATAATTTAATTGATTGATTATTAAGGGATTAGGATCTGGATTGAGTCGCATTGCTTTCGATTCCATTCAGTTTAAAAAACATTAAAAAATGCAATGAATCAATAGAATTATTTTTATTTCAATAAAAACACATACTAAAAACATAACATAAATGCGAACTTGTAGTTTTGCATCAAAACCGAAAAATAATGGAATCACTATTTTCTCAAGACCTGGCTGACATTGTGAATTTATCGGTTCTAACAGCCATTTTGTTTATAGTTATTTTTATGAGGTATATTATTTTGAGTGGATTGTATCATTTACTCTTCTTCAAAGTATTTCGGAATGAGTTTTCGAGGCGTTTTTTGCATAGAAAAAGCATAGAAACTAAGCAGATTCGATTAGAAATCAAATGGTCGCTCATAAGTGCAGCTTTATTTTCATTTGCAGGATCTGGTATGTTGCTGGCATGGCAAAAAGGATATAGTCTGATTTATACTGATTTGCATGCCTATGCATGGTGGTGGTTGCCGCTGAGCTTTGCATTGTACATGCTTATACATGAGACCTATTACTACTGGCTCCATCGTTGGATGCATCAACCTAAAGTATATAAGGCCATTCACAAAGTGCATCATGAAAGCATTTATACCAACTCTTTCACATCTTTTTCATTTCATCCCGTTGAGTCGGTATTGCAGGCGGCCATAATACCCTTGCTTACATTTATCGTTCCTATACATTGGATACTTTTGCTGATATTATTGCTTTTAATGACGATTTCTGCCATTGTTAATCATGCTGGGGTAGAGGTGTATCCTGATAATAAAATCATTCATAAGAATTTGATTGGCGCAACCCACCACGATTTGCACCACAAGCAATTCAGGTTTAACTTTGGCTTATATTTTACCTTCTGGGATCGTTGGATGAAAACGGAGAGCCCGGATACTTACAAACCTAGGAATAAATAACTCAAGTTTCTCACATGAATAAACTACAAAATTTGGAGGTCTCTACTTCATTTTTGTTATTCAAACCCTGTTTTTCATTTTCCATTTACAAATGGTGGTTGGCCGTTGGCACAACCACGGCACAAAAAACCTGATAGGTGCCACACATCATGATTTACACCACAAACAGTTCAGGTTTAACTTTGGCTTGTATTTTACTTTTTGGGATCGATGGATGAAAACGGAGAGCCCGGATACCTACAAACCTAGGAATAAATAACTCAAGTTTCGCACATGAGTAAACTGCAAAATTTGGAGGTCTCTACTTCATTTTTGTTATTCAAACCCTGTTTTTCATTTT
>DAIQNU010000055.1:0-13415 GCA_036788235.1 Cyclobacteriaceae bacterium | reverse complement strand
TGAATAAGTACAAAAAAAATATTTTAAGAAATTCTAAGACAAAAAGATTACTTCCTGTGCTTAGTAATCAAAAATTTAATCTTTATTTAAAAGAATTAGTGGAAAATGAACCCTACTTGATTCAGGTTCAAAAAAAGTAATATTTAAAAATATTTGTGCGGGTTTTTACCACTAAACTTGGTAAACCCAAGCTATTTTTAATACCAAAATCTGCTTTAACAGCATATAAAGTTATGTCGACAAATTGTTGATGAACACGAGAAATAAGCTTTTGCCATGCTAAAGTAGCATATGATCAATTTTTCAACCAAACAACGCATTATGATAAATTTAAACTTTAAAAACATCCTCTTTTTTGGCCTTACTTATGTTTCACTCTTTTTATTAATGGCTTGTAAAGATGATGATTCACAGCCTACGCATACTGTCACCAACATTAGCCCTGAAAGTGGGCCAAAAACAAGTATAGTCACTATAACAGGTAGTGGCTTTAGCACCGTTCCGAATGAAAATGTAGTAACACTTAATGATTTTCCATGCCCAGTAAGTAGCGCAACTGCTACTGAGCTAAAAATTACCATTCCAGCGAAAGCAGGATCTGGCAATCTAACAGTCACCATAAAAGGCCGATCCGTTGAAACTACGCACTTTACCTACATATATACACAAACTACTGTTACTACCTTGGCTGGAAGCTCCCAAGGAGACGTGGATAATTTTAGTTTACCGACAGGGGTGGCCGTTGATAATGATGGCAATGAGTATGTGGCCGATTACGGCAATCATAAAATAAAGAGGTGACTCCATCAGGTGTAGTGTCCACATTAGCCGGAAGCACCCAGCAGGAGGAAGCAGGAGGAGACAAGTTTAATTTTCCAACTGGAGTAGCACTTGATAAAGATGGGAATGTTTATGTTGCAAACAATGGATATCATGAAATAAAGAAGATAACCCCTTCTGGCGTGGTTTCCACATTTGCCGGAAGTCCTTCAATTGGATCTGAATTTAATCAGCCAACTGGTGTGGCGGTTGAAAAAAATGGAAATGTATACGTGGCCGATAGATTAAATGATAAAATAAAGAAAATAACTCCAAACGGTGTAGTTTCTACCTTAGCCGGAAGCACCAGTGGTGATGACGATAAGTTTGATTTGCCATTCGGTGTAGCAGTAGATGAGGATGGAAATGTATATGTGGCCGACTCGAATAATAACAAAATAAAAAAAGTAACCCCTGCTGGTGGGGTGAGTACATTGGCAGGAAGTACCCAAGGTGATGGTGATAGATTTAATTTTCCGACTGGGGTGGCCATTGATAAAAATGGGGTATTGTATGTGGCCGACCAACAAAATAATAAAATAAAGATGGTGACCCCAACAGGCACGGTCACTACTGTGGCAGGAAGTACCCAAGGTGATGGCATTAGCTTTAATTTACCTGCTGGGGTAGCCATTGATAAAAATGGAACTATATATGTGGCGGATCGGTCAAATCATAAAATTAAAAAAATCGAGCGGGAATAAGCATTGCAAACGATTACATCATTTTTACTGTACAATGATGCCAAAGATTGCAACAAATATTTAAATCGTATTGTGGGCGAGCTGTCTAAAAAACTATCATTGAGAAGTATCACTTGATAATAGGATTGGTGGGATAAAGCGATTTTAATTCAGATAAAATAAAACAGTATTCAAAAATATTAGTGCGGGTTTTTACCACTGACCTTGGTAAGCCCAAACTATTTTTAATACCAAAATCTGCTTAGCTACTTACTATGAATCCGTCCGCAAAACTTTTGTTTCAGGGCATCATGGCCATACTATGTTTGATATTGGCCTGTTGCATCAACGAAGATGTGCTTCGTGGCAATCCGGATGCGCCTATAATTACCGCTGTCGAGCCGGCATCAGGTAATCCGGGAGATGAAATAGACATTATAGGCGAGAAATTCACCAATCAGGATAGTGATACCATATATTTCAATGGTGCTCCCGCACTAATTCTTAACCATTCAAACACAAATATTAGGGTGATCGTTCCGCAAGATGCTACTACCGGGCCGGTCTCCTTGAAAAATAATAACGGTATAGCTTTGGGGCCTGATTTTGAAGTAGGATTCAACAACATAAAAATAGATTCCTTAATACCCAACGTGGCCAAGACTGGCAGCCAGATAGCCATTTACGGTGTAGGATTCAACAATCTGTCTCCCGGCTGGGTGATAAAATTTGTTGGGTCAGATGCCACTGGAAACCTGATCTCTGATGCTTTAATTACTGTGAACGTACCTGTCAACGCTGTTACTGGAAATTTGAATATTGACAATGCCGGGCAAATCATTAATGGGCCATTATTTACCTTAGATACTTCTGTTCCGTCTACTATTGCTACAGTTACGACTTTTAGCGAGGGCGATGGAAATAATCCTTTGCTCAACCCTTTCAATATCGTATCAGCAAATGGCAGTGTGTTTTATGTAACAGACGCAGGGTCACATCAAATTAAAAGGATTGATAGCAATGGCAACATAACAGTATTGGCAGGGGCCGGATCACTGTCTGGTTTTTCAGATGGCACGGGTACTGATGCAAGGTTTGATAGCCCCGCAGGCCTTACCATTGATCCCGATGGCAATCTGTATGTAACCGATGTTAACAACCATGCCATAAGAAGGGTGACCCCGCAAGGTGTAGTTACCACTATTGCCGGCTTTGGACAGTCCGGATTTGCCAATGGGCAAGCACAACAAGAGGCATTATTCAATGCACCTTCAGGCATTGCCTATTATGATGGCAGCTTATATGTTTCGGATTTTAATAACCATGCCATAAGAAGAATAAACCTTTCGACTGAAATGGTTACCACCATAGCAGGAAATGGCAGCATGGGCTTTGTAAACGGCACTGGAGCAGCAGCCCGTTTTTACAGCCCCACGGGTATTACGGTTGATAACAATACATTTTTGGTGGCCGATTTGCAAAATCATGCGATAAGAAGGGTAACTACCAATGGCGTGGTAACAACTATTGCAGGCAATAGCACTTCTGGCAATATAGATGGGCCTGTTAATTCCGCCCGATTTAACTTCCCTTACTTTGCCATGGCAGACAGTGAAGGAGCAATTTATGTGGCCGATGGGTTCAATCATCGCATTAGAAAAATTTCTGCAGGCAGTGTATCTACACTGGCAGGATCTAGCCAGGGTTTTCAAAATGGCGTTGGCACCAATGCTCGATTTGATTTACCAACAGGGCTTTATATAGGCTCGCCAACGGAAATATGGGTTTGTGATTACAACAACGGCAGGATAAGAAAGATAACAATTGAATGACATCATGATACAATATAATGCACACAATGATTGATAGCATAAAACAGCTGTGTATATGACAATAAAAATACAAACGCTTTTTTTTATTGTATTTCTGCTTTCTATAAGCTTTTTACCTGTCTTTTCGCAAGATCTTGAAGGTATGAAAGACCAAAAACCTGTGCGGGTTTCGGGTCGTGTTGGCCTCTCAACTCAAACCTACAACACCAACCGCAGCAACCCATCACGCGATCCCTTCATTTGGTCATTCCACGGCAATACCACCATAGATCTGTATGGCGTTACCATGCCTTTCAATTTTGTGATAAGTCAAAAACAACAAGACTTTCGCCAGCCTTTCAATCAGTTTGGGCTGAGTCCTTACTATAAATGGCTGCAATTGCACCTGGGCTACCGCAGTATGGTTTTTTCACAATACACCCTCAATGGACACGTCTTTAATGGCGCCGGCGTAGAAGCCAATCCGGGCATTTTTCGATTTGGAGTCATGTATGGGCGCTTTCTTAAGCCCATAGAAGAAGATACGATGAACATAGAAGGTATTCAGCCAGCCTATCGTCGTATGGGCTATTCGGTAAAAGTCGGCGCCGGTTCTCATACCAATTTTGTGGATCTGGTATTGTTTAAAGGCTGGGATGATGTAAATTCCATTACAAGACCTGTGGATAGTGCCGCTGTAAATCCCGAGGCCAATCTGGTGATAGGACTGAAATCGCAACAGCGCATCTGGAACAATGTAGTTTTTGATCTTGATTTTGGTTTGAGTGGCTATACTTCCAATATATATGCTACCGGCCCGCCCCGCGACGACATCGTTTTCTCCGGCTTGATTCGCGATCTGATGGAAACAAATTATTCAACGCAATTTTTAAAGGCAGGATCTGCTGGTCTCTCATTTCGGATCAACCCCGTGTTAATTAAGCTTCAGTACCAACGCATTGACCCAGATTACAAAACGATGGGTGCTTACTTTTTCAACAACGATCTTGAAAACATTACCATATCGCCTAGCTGGTCTATGCTAAAGCGAAAAATGCGGGTGATGATGAGCCTGGGCAGGCAGCGCAATAATTTGTTTGATGACAAAATGGATCAGTCGAATCGGAAAATCAGTTCATTTATGCTAAGCTATAATCCGATACACCAATTGAGCATTTCGGCAAATTATACCAATTATCAGATCAACCAACATCGACTGGATCTGGTAAAACGCGACTTTATTGACTCTTTGCAACTCACACAATTTTCCAACAACATTTCATTCAACACCGCCTACAATTTTGGTGATAAAATCCAACGCTATGCCATTGCATTTAGTGCGAGCCATCAGTCATTTAGCCAAGACCACAATAACGACGCACTGGGCAACAACGACTCCAAATCACTGAGTCCTTCCATAAATTTCAGATACAGCAACCGGGAAAGTGGCTGGGGCTGGCGAACCGGTGCCAATTTCAATGAATTCAAAAATGCCAATATAGAATCGTTTCGCTGGGGCGTAAATGCCAGCGTTGACAAACGATTGTCTGATAATAAACTTGGGCTCAATCTGTCTGCCAATTACTACACCAACTTGATAGATGGTGACAAAGCCGGTAATTCGCTTCGGGTGGGCTCAAGAGCCAATTATAATCCGCATGAGAAACATGGGTTTAATCTGGGATTCAATTGGATAAAAAGTAATTCGACCAGTGCCAGAATAGAATCATTTTCAGAGTTTCTCGGCAATTTCGCCTATACCTATTCTTTTTAAAATATAGCCATGCTAAGAATAAGTGCCATAACATTTTACTTTCTCTTGTGCTTTTGCTGTATGGCACTGGCACAATTCCCACTGGATGTGCGGGTGACCGTAGCCTCACCCTATCCACTACGCCTTTCTGATTACACCGATTTCGATTCACGTGTTTTTGTAGAAATAGTGAATAACTCGCAGCAAATACAAAACATCACGCTTCAGGGGAGTCTGGAGAGCATTGAAAGAGGCATAAGAATAGAAACCAACCCGAGCAACCCGCCACGCAATTGCATTGAAATACTCCCCGGACTTACGCAGCTTACCGGCGCAGATCTTGAAGACATGTTTAATCCTAATCATTTGCGGGTAACTGGCACCAGCATCAATACCATTCGCGGCGACGAAGCACTTCCAGAAGGTAATTATACTTTATGTCTCAGGGCTTTTGATTGTGTAAACCCGACACGGGCATTGTCACCCATACCGCAGGAGTTTGCAGGATGTATCTCATACGACGTTGCCTATGTGGATCCGCCAGTGGTTATATTGCCTGAGTGCGGTGAAATAATTTCTTCAGAAGCACCTTCTATCGTTTTCAACTGGATTTTCATACCTCCTGCCGGTGGGCTATCCGATGTCCGGTTTAAAATCAGAATTGTGGAAGTTGATCCGCCGGGTCGCGATCCGAATGATGTGATGCTTTCGGCTACAGCGCCCTACCTTTTCGAAGAAGAAGACATTTTTAGCAATACTTTCAATCTCTTTCCTGATGCCGATGTACTACTGGAAGAAGGTCGCAGTTACGCATTTCAGGTGATCGCCTATGATCCTTCAGAAGAAGTGCAATTTAGAAATAATGGTGCCAGTGTGCCCTGTTATTTTGTGTATGGAGGCGCTGGTGCTTCGGGTGGTTTTACCTATACGCCGGTGTACCCAAAAAATGGTGACTTTTTGCCCTTCAACATGATCCCCTACATTGTCCGCTTCGATCCTTCCTCACAGGCTTATCGGCAGTTTAATAGCCGTTTTACATTGTATGAAAATACAGGAACGGGCATAGCAAGAGTTGATAGCCACAACCGCAATCTGAGCTGGCCAAGAGGGCCACTGGCAGCACAGCGAAGTACCGCTTTTCCAGACATCAGTGAGTACCAGTCGCGACACATAGCGGTATATAAACTACCCAGTGAGTCACCATTTGAGCTCCGGAGAGGTATAGAATATGCCTGGGAGAGTGATGTCGATGTACGAAGAAGTGATAACACCACTTTAAATGGAAGTACTTCGAGGGTCACATTTACCTATGGCATGTCACCTGCCTTGCTGGAGTTTCCGCCCAATAATAGCACCCAACCACCGGGACTCATAAAATTTGAATGGACATCTGCCAAAAAACCTGAAAGTCTTGTACCCTTTTATGACATTGTGCAAGCTTCAAGGCGCGAAGGCGTAAGTTTTTTCAATGGCATTGTCAATGAGCGTTGGATTATGGAAGTCTCACGCCAAACATCTTTCGACTCTATAGTTTACAGCCATAATGGCCGTATCACTGGTCAACAACTTACTTTTGTGGCCGACTCTGCTAGTATAATCAGTGAGTTGTATAAAAGTCTGGAAACCCAAACCAACTTCACCGATACAGGTATGTACTATTGGCGTTTGAAGTGGCTATCAGATCCAGAAGACCTCAATTCTAAAGCCTATAGCATCAGCTCAGTATGGAACTTCCGCATCGGCACAGCATCAGACAGGCCGGGTACCACGCCCACCCCGACTGCCGAAAGGCCTGGTGGCTGTGTAAGCGAATGTCTTGCCGCTGAAATAACCGGTACCGATCCGGTGGCCATCACAGTTGGTCAGACCTTGAAAATGGGGAAATTTGATCTGAAAGTGACCGAAATCAGCAGCTCCACATCGAATACCTATAAAGGTAAAGGTGAAATACAAATACCTTTTCTAAACAATGTGAGAGTTAAGGTAGCATTTGAGGATGTGAAGGCCAATTCGGCAGCCCAAATTTTTGCCGGCAAGGCCAAAGCTGAAGATGACGAGCCTTTTATATCCACTGATAGCATTTCTACCATAATCAATGGTATACCCATGTCTGTACCCGATCTGACCGATGCCCAGTCAGATGCCATTAGTGCGGTTTTCGAATCTGGCGAAAGACTGGTGAGTGCCCTGGGCGGCCTTAGACCGATAGGTATGCCTTTGGGACTAGACAATGAAATTGATGATCATCGCTTCGTGATTGCCATTACTGAAATGGAATTTAAGCCCAGAAGAGCCGCAATGACCGCTGTGGCCAGGGTGGACATACCCGATATTGGCAATAAAATCCCGGCTTTCGGTGCTCGTGATGTATGTATTACCCCATCGGGTCTTGGCGATGAGTATGCACTCTATCTGGCCAGAGATCATGAAATATCGGGTGATGGCGATATCAAATTTGCATTTAACGGAGCACACAGTGGCGATACCACCAAAGCGAGCTATATCTCTTTCGATTGTCGTGGGTTTAAATGTGCCAGCATAAGAGGTACGGTGACTTTTCCCAATGACAAGCTGATTCCGGAAAATGACGATGGCAGTGTAGATGAAGACGGTAAGGTAAAAGGCACCTTTGCATTTAAAGGCTGCCGTGGAAATAATTACATGGGCGAGATCAGCTTTACGGCTTTTCAGGTAAAGGGCATGAAAGGCTGGGGATTTAAACCAATATCGGCATATTTCGACTGGTCTGATCAGGAAAATCCTCCAGGTTTTGCTTTACCATCCAACTACCGCGATCCTGATATGCGTGCCGATGGGGGTTCTGGTGCACCGGATGCCCGCCTGGTGAATACCTGGAAAGGATTCTTTCTGAAAGAAGTAACTTTACGGGCACCTCCTGATTTCGAACATAAGGTGATGGGCCGGGCCGAGTTTTCCCTTTCTAACCTCATAATCGACAAAACAGGACTTACTGCATCGATTGAGGCCCTAAATATTATCGACTATAACGATGGTGATGTTAAAGGCTGGGCATTCTCGCTCGATACGGTATCGGTTAGTATAGTACAAAATACCAATGTGGAAGGCCGACTGAGTGGCAAACTGGGAACGCCCATTTTTGAAGAAGATGAATACCTGCGCTATCGGTCCATATTGAGCTACAGTGAACAAAAACTGAAATACAACTTCAGGGTGTATGTAAAAGACACCCTGAATGTGCCCATGTGGCATTCCAAAATGTATTTCAACCCCAACTCCGAAATTTTATTTGAGTACTCTTCAGAAACCAATGCAGAAACGCATTTGACGGCACTGTTGCATGGAGGCATCAAAATAGAAGGAGACATACAAGATGCTGTATCTTCCATTCCTGCGCTCAACATGAATGGCATCCGTTTCGAAGGGTTACGGCTGAGCACCAAGGATCCGAAATTCGGTATTCAAGACCTTAATTTCGGCCATGCCAGTCCGCAAAAAAGTGTGGCCGGTTTTCCCATCAATATCAAAGACATAGGGTTGAATCTGAATGACATTACCAAGCCCGGTATTGATTTCAAGGTGGGGCTTACGCTTTCTGATGCAGGCTTCAGTGCCGATCTCGGCTTTGGGATTTTTGCCAAGCTAAATTTATTGGATAGCAGAGATCGATTTGGTTTTGATCGACTCGATCTGCAAAGTATTAAGATAGAGCAAACCATTAGCGGAGTGTCACTCAAAGGCGAACTGCAATTTTACCGCAATGACCCAACCTATGGCAGGGGCATGAAAGGTATGCTGGATGTGACCATTCCCATGGATTTAACAGCAAAAATGACCGTGCAATTTGGAACCATCAAAAATCGACCGGATGCGCGCTTTAATACTGCCGATTACTACTCATACTGGTATGTCGATGGGCTGATTACCCTCCCCACAGGCATCCCAATATTTTCAGGGTTTGGGGTATACGGATTTGGTGGTGGTGTATATCACCACATGCGAAGAGGGAATGAGCCTCCATCCTCATCTAACGTTTTAGCAGCAGACACCTTAAGCCGGCCTTCGGGGGTTAGATATGTTCCCGATTTCAACACTGTGCTTGGGCTAAAAGTAACTGCGGTTATAGGCACACACACTAGTGCCGAAGCATTTAATATGGACGTGACTCTGGAGGCAACCTTTAGCTCATCGCATGGGCTTACCATGGTGAGTATTCGTGGCGATGGATATATAATGGCCAAAATAAGCGAGCGTGAAAGTGCCAAAGTAAGGGCAAATATTGCTATCGAATACCACAACGATCCGGAAGGCGGCAAGCGTGTGAGTGGCAGATTTGACGTTTATGTAAAATTTGGAGATTACCTAAAAGGCGCAGGAGAAAATGATCTGTTTGTGAAAGCCTCCATGCATGTGGACAGCGAAAAATGGTATTTTCATATGGGAACGCCCACTGCACCCGCGGGGCTGCAAGCCAGGGTGATTGGTATACGGCTTGATCTGATGTCCTACCTTATGGTGGGACATGGAATACCTTCTACCCTGCCGCCGCTTCCTCCGGAGATAACCGCCTTGATTTATGGCCCAGGTCAACGTGAACTAGATGCAGGTGCTGTTTCTGCAGCACAAGCAGAAGGAAGAGAATATGCCCCAAGTGTAAGTACAAAGCTTGAGGGTGGCCGGGGCTTTGCTTTTGGTGCAAGTGTAGATTTTGACACCGGTAAAATGCGTTTTGCCATTTTCTATGCGCAATTGAGGCTTATGCTGGGGTTTGACATCAATTTCAGCAACGATTCCAGCAGGGTATGCGAACAAACCGGCTTGGCACCGGGCATTAACGACTGGTATGCTATGGGGCAAGTTTATGCCGGGCTTTGGGGAGAATTAGGCGTAGGAATTGATCTGTGGTTTATCCAGGCCGATTTTCCTATTTTGCAGCTTTCTGCGGCTGTAATGCTTCGAGGTGGCTTGCCCAACCCTGCCTGGTTTGAGGGTAGAGCCGGTTTGCAATACAGTGTTTTCAACGGACGCATAAATGGATATTGCAATTTTAAAGTGGAGGTGGGTGAAAAATGTACACCCGTCAGCAACAACCCCTTCGGTGACATTGAGTTTATAGCGGATATAACGCCACCAGACAAGGAACGCGACATTTCTGTATTTACATATCCGGCAGCTTCATTTAACCTTCCGGTAAATCAAATTATAGAATTACCTGCCGGTAATGATGAAGAGCCAGATAAGGTAAGGGTTTTCCGACCATTTATCCATAAGTTTGAAATAAGAAAAAAACGTGGTGGCACTTTGGCTGGCAATAAGTTCGAGTTGAAGGAAGGAAATGTGATTGCTGTGTTACTGACTGATGAAACCCTTGAGAGTTTCACAGAATATGAAGTAACCGTGGAAGTACGTTCGTATGAATTTTTCCCTAACGGAACCAGCCGATTGATAATGAAAAATGCAAGAGAACCTTGGAGTGAACCCAAAACCATCACCTTTGTATCTGGAGAAAGACCCGATGAGGTAGTAGATGAAAATGTGCGGTTTACCTATCCTGTAAAAAATCAGGCTTATTTTCTGAAGGGCGAGACAAGCAACAATCGTGGATTTATTCGCTACCAGGGGCCTCCGCAAAACTACCTTTTTGTTGATGAAATAGAAGGTAAAAAATATGAATACAAGGCGCGGTTTATACCTGTGGCAGGTGGTGATCCTATTGAGCAAAACATCTATCCGCAGCAGCAACGTATTGAATTTGACCTTCCTAACCTTGAAAACAGTGCTTATTATGGAATGCAAATAATTAGAAAACCGGTCATTTCCCGTCAGGATAGAATAGGGCAATCACTTCAAATATCAGCACAACAAGTCAATCCAACAATTCAAAATTTATTACCTATAAACAAGGTATTACAACATGCTGGCACCTTACAGGTTGAGTTAGAAGGCAAAAAACTACCTGCTGAATATGCTAAATCATCTGAAAAGATTTTGTATCGCTACTATTTCAGAACAAGCAAATTCAATCGATTTAATGATAAATTGGCTTCGATCAATTTCAGTGTAAATTACAACGCTGGCTTTGTGTTGTTTGAAAATGTACGTCTAGCAGGTCGCATAGAAGAGCCATTTGATGAAGTTGAAATAAACGGGTTTTTTAGAGAAGGTGTGAAAGTGCTGGAACCCATGCTGCAAATGTGGGCGCCATTTACTTACAATTATCATATGCAAATTGCCAGACCGATGGTTTACAGCCTTCATGATGAATTAAACAGGATGAAAAACAGGAGATACACGCCTTTATATGGACTTTCAGTGCCTTTAAATCTTCCTGTGAGTCAGCTTAATCGCCATCGAAAGGGACAACCCCCCATTTTTACGGTAGAGCTCAGCAGCGATACAAGAGTAGAAAGAATGGTGCAAGAGTGGGAACTGAGAAATGCTGCTGGTATCAATCCGCCCCCAGCAGGTCAGCCAAGCGCAGGCAGCGGCGGCAATACCTTAACCACTCCTGGCTTGGCAGGCATGATGAACAATTCTTATGTGAGCAATGCAGCTTTGGGAACCAATTTCAATTTATCTTCAAACATGGCTTCAGGCAGTTCATCTCCAAGTTACGTTTTTAGTGTTATTTACAATAGCAGTGCTTTTGTAAAAGTAGACCAAATAAATTTGAGCAGAAATATTAGCAGGATAATGGGCAATTCGCATTATAACAAGGCGCTGAGAAAAGAATATTTAGAATTTCATCGACGGGCAAATCAATTTTTGCTTTTCCCACTGAATTTCTACAATTATCGTCGCGGAACATACGGTTTCGTGATGCGATACAGATATCCTGAGCGTCCGATTTTGGGAAATGATGGTGCCAGAACAGAAACCTTTTACCTTGATTTGTAAATGGAGAAGAATATATATGATGGAACTATGCTTTTTAGGTCGTGTAATGTTTATAAAACATGCCTAGAGAAAATAAAATTTGAATTAAAAGACCATGAAATTTATTTATAAGAGCTTACTTGTAATCTGCCATTTAGTGATGTACAGCCAAGTACATGCACAGGAAGGTGCAGATGCCTTTATAGATTATGCAGATTCTAGCCGATTGTTTAGCAGTGAAATTCAACTCATTACCAGAACCTTTGCTGACTCGGTGGTACTTCGCTGGGCACCCGACAAACCCGGTGCTTGGACTTGGGGCAATAAGGTGGGCTACATAGTAGAAAGAACTGAAATTGGAGCGGATAGCACCATAAACCCGGAAACATTTGTCAGAATTACTCCGGAGGCATTAAAGCCTTGGCCACTAGACGATTGGCGCAAAATCATTAACCCAGATGATCCTAACCGCTATGCTGCTACTGCCGCACAAGCATTGTATGGCAAAGGCACGCCAGCAAGAGGTTTGTACGAAGAAGCCGATGCATTTAAGACCCGGTTTTCTTTGGCCTTAACTTCGGCAGACTTATCTCCTGAAACCGCCACAGCGCTGGGCTTACGTTATGTAGACAAGAAGACGGTTCGGGGCAAAATCTATGTCTACAGGGTTTTCAATGCCGTGGCTTCACAAAATTACCATATCGATACTGCCTATGCCGTGGTGCATACTGCATTGCTCGACAAATTACCTCAAGTAATCATTAGTGAGGTTGTTGAAAATGAGCAACAAATAAACCTGATGTGGGACAGAAACTTATATGATGCATCATACACAGCCTATTATATTGAGCGATCTGAAGATGGGCGCAACTTTAAAAGACTTAACGAAATCCCTTACATCAATCCATTGTCTGATGATTTTATGGGCAACCGTCAAGTGATTATGTATCAGGATTCTGTGCCGCAAAATTACAAGCCATACTATTACCGAATAGTTGGAATAAGTCCCTTTGGAGAACTGTCGCCCATGGCAGAAGCCAAAAGAGCCATGGGTCGTGATCGCACACCACCGACTTCACCAGAAAACATAAAAACCACGCATCTGGGAGGCAAAAGAGTGGAAATAAGCTGGGAAAAACCTGTTAAAGAAAAAGACCTGGCTGGCTTTGTAATTGGTCGCAGTGACAATGCCGGATCCGGTTTTCAGCCTTTGTTCACAACGCCATTGCCACCCAATACCACGCGATACATCGATGAAAGTGCCAATGAATGGGGCACGAATTATTACCTGGTGGCTGCCATGGATACAGCCGGAAATGGGAGTTCTTCCATTATTAGCTATGCCATGATCCTCGATAGCATTCCGCCTGCCCCACCCCAAAAACTTACAGGCTCAATTGATTCTACAGGATTGGTAACACTGACCTGGGCGCTGGGTTCTGAACCTGACCTCGTGGGTTACAGGATATTTTTTTCCAATGCCAAAGACCATGT
>DAIQNU010000054.1:0-13497 GCA_036788235.1 Cyclobacteriaceae bacterium | reverse complement strand
CTTATAAATGTTTCAGATTACTTCTTTCAGAAATATCGATCTAAAATTCCAACTTTTGATGATGAAATAAAAAGTGGTTTTGCTGAGATTGGATGATATTACCACTTTATTGGATTTTTTTGCCAGCAGAAATTGTTTTTTTTGAATGATGATTTTACCTGGCCCTGCATAACAAATTAAATTATTTGTCCATAGAGCAATTGGAAAAGGGCACCGAGTTTTTCCAAATGGATTTGTGCCTTAAACTATCATCAAAAGAATAATGTGGTAGCACATTTCTAGCAAAAAAATGTACACTTAAGCCACTTTGATAGGAGATTGAATGAATTACGTAAACCACAAAAAAACGTCAAAACCATGGACTACATTAAAATAAGGACAGTAGGAATTTTAATCATGTTGTTCCCAATGTTAAATGTAATCCCGGAACAAGAAGTGGTACCTGCAAAAGCACCAATGAATATACTCTTTATTGCTGTCGATGACCTACGACCTGAGTTGAGCTTTTATGGTGCCAATCACATTAAATCTCCCAATTTAGATAAACTGGCGAGTAAGAGTATGGTTTTTAATCGTGCATATTGTAATGTGCCAGTTTGCGGTGCATCCAGAGCCAGTGTATTGACTGGCGCAAGACCAACAAGATTTAGATATATTGATGCATTTACTTTAAAAGATGCAGATAACCCTGAGGCAGTTTCATTGCCCTTGCTTTTCAAAAACAATGGGTATACCACCATTTCAAATGGTAAAGTATATCATCATTCCAATGACGACTCGCTTGCCTGGGATGAAATCTGGCAGGCTGATGGTAAATATTTATATGCATCTGAGGAGTATAGAAAGATTAAAGAAATTACCTACAGAGGAATGCCAATGGAAAATGTTGATGTACATGACTCTGTATATAGGGATGGAAAGCTGGCATTGAAAACAATAAATGATTTAAGGGAACTTAAAAAATCAAATGGAAATCCTTTTTTTCTTGCAATTGGTTTTAGTAAGCCCCACCTGCCTTTTGCAGCACCTAAGAAATACTGGGATATGTACAAACGGGAAGACATTTCTTTGCCTGATAACTATTTGCAACCTGAAACTACACCCAAGCAAGCCTACCACAATTTTGGAGAACTTAGAAACTATGAAACTATTCCTAAGTCCGGTCATCTTGATGAAAATCTGGCTAAAGAACTAATCCATGGATATTATGCATGTGTTAGTTATGTGGATGCGCAAATCGGCCTGGTTCTGGACGAATTAGAAAGGTTGGGTCTGGCAGATAATACCTTAGTGGTGCTTTGGGGAGATCATGGTTGGAACCTGGGGAATCACATGCTTTGGTGTAAGCACTGCACATTCAACTCATCCTTACAGATTCCTATGACCGTCAAAATTCCGGGCACAACATCTGGATTGGCTACAGATAGGATCGTCGAATCCATTGATATTTATCCAACACTCACCGAATTGGCAGGGATTGAAAATCCAGAGCATTTGGAAGGTGAGAGTCTGGTTACATTGATCAAGACTGGCAAAAGGCGTAAAAATTATGCCGTTTCCAAATTCAAAGATGCCATAGCCTTAATTCAAGATTCATATTACTATACAGAATGGACTGATGACAAGGGTGAAACCTATGCCCGAATGTTGTTTGATCATGATACTGACCCACTAGAGCTCAACAACCTGGCTGAAAAGGATGAATACCAAGAACTAGTAAAGAAGCTTTCAGTGACATTAAGAGAAAAATGGGGAGATGGCTTCTTAACCCACGAAAAAACTAAGAAAAAATGAAATGCTGGGGTGTTCCATATGTAAAAAATCAAAGAACTGAAAAAATTCAATTTATAATTATCCAAATCTCTAAGTCATTAATTTTAGTCTCACGTTGTAGCAAAAGCTAGTACTTACATGCAAAAATTCATTTTTAAACCCGTTTTATTGACGCAATTTTTTATGGTTGTAATTATATTTTTTGGATATAATTCATATTGTCAGGTAAACAACCAAGTAAAATATACCGATGCTAATTACCCTGTCAACGAGAGAATTGAAGATTTACTAGCCCGGATGACCATAGAAGAAAAAGTGGCACAAATGCGGATGTTTCATGAAAATCGGGGGATTTCTATTGATGACAATGGTAACCTTTTGCTCAATGCAGAAGTAGTGCAAAGGCTTCAGTTCGGTATTGGAGGCATCAAAAATCCGGGAGAACATCTTTCCCCTGCAATTGCCGCTAAATTGAACAATCAATTGCAGCGGTACATTATTGAAAACAACAGATTGGGAATTCCCTCTTTTTTTGTTACTGAATCATATAATGGAGTTGATGCATCGGGTTGCACTTCCTTTGCCAGACCTATCAATATGGCATCAACCTGGAACTTAGATCTGATCGAAAAAGCTTATGACCAGATAGGAAGGGAAGCCAGAGCCAGAGGATTGCATATGACACATTCTCCAGTTGCAGATATTGTAAGAGATCCACGTTTTGGGCGTATGAGTGAAAGTTTTGGTGAAGATACCTACTTGGTAACTGAAATGGTTGTAAGTGCAGTCAGAGGATTGCAAGGAAACACGGAAGGACTACGAAACACGCATATTGGTGCTGTCACCAAGCATTTTGCCGGGTATGCACAGGTAGCCGGAGGATTAAATTTCGCTTCTATTGAGATTTCACCACGCACCTTTAACGACGAGATTTTACCCCCATTTAAAGCGGCTGTGCAAAGAGCCAATACTTTGGGCATTATGCCTTCGCATGGTGATATCAATGGGGTGGCCAGCCATGCAAATCCTGAACTGCTGACAAATTTACTTAGAAAAAAATGGGGTTTCGAGGGATACGTAGTATCTGATGCCAATGATGTAGCACGTTTAGCTTTTTTTATGAATATCGCAGAAACTCAGCAAGAGGCAGCCTTAAAGGGCTTAATTGCTGGAGTTGATGTAGATCTTTATTCTGATGAAGCCTATGCACTTTTACCTGCGATGGTCAAAGAAAATCCAAACCTTGAAAAATACATAGATCAGGCTGTTGCCGGGGTGTTAAGGACAAAATTTATTTTGGGACTATTTGATAAGCCCTTTGTAGATGAAACTGAAGTGGATCAAATAACTCGAAATCAAAAAACCCTAGACCTTTCACATAAGGTAGATGTTGAGTCGATTACGCTATTGAAAAATGAGGGATCTCTTTTACCACTAACAGGTAGTAAGCAGAGAAAAATAGCGTTGATTGGGCCTCTACTCGACACAAAGACAAAAAGTTATTTTGAAGAAATTGCTGGAAATAGAGCCGTCTTTTTAGAAGAAAGGGGGTTTTCGCTCACGGACGGCAATAGCAGCGTACCCAAGCTTACTTCTGTTGCTGAAACTAGAAAGGGGATTCAAAAAATAAAAGAAACTGCAAAGAAATCTGATGTGATATTCCTTTTCATTGGAGGTGATGAGTTTACAGCCAAAGAAGCTTTTTTCAATCATGCACTTGGTGATAGGGATAATATTGATCCGGTAGGCGAACAAAATGAACTGCTGTTGGAGCTGAAAAAATTAGCTAAGCCTATTGTTGTGATCTTAAAACATAGAAGAACGCTCTCCATAAATATTTTAGATGCTAATGCACATGCTATTTTAAGTTGTTGGGATTTGAGTGAACAAGGGGACAAAGCCATAGCAAAAATAATATTCGGAGATGTGGTGCCCTCTGGAAAATTGCCGGTCACAGTTCCTCGATCTATAGGCCAACTGCCCTTTCATTACAGCCAAAAAGAAATCAACTACAAAAAAGATTATCTCTTTTCCGATGCTTCTCCGCTATACCCTTTTGGATTTGGACTAAGTTATACAAGCTTTGAATATTCTAACCTTCAATTGAGTGATTCAATAGTCAATCTCAGCAATATAGAATTGCAAATCTCGATTGAGGTTATGAATTCAGGCATGTTCAAGGCAAAAGAAGTAGTACAATTCTATTTGAAAGATGTAGTCGGCTCGGTAATCAGGCCAAGGATGGAATTAAAAGGTTTTTCAAAGATTGAACTTGACCCTGGAGAAAAGCAAACCGTCATTTTCACCATTAAGCCTGTAGTGCTGGAATTTACAGGAATCGATATGGAAAGGGTGGTTGAGCCCGGCGAATTTCGGGTAATGGTAGGAGCTTCATCTGCCGATTATTTAACTAAGACATTCAGAATTATTAGTACTAATAGCCAATAAAATGAAAAAACTGGCCTTCAAAATGTACCTGAATGAAGGTATGAAAAACGAGTATTTCAAAAGGCATGAGCAAATTTGGCCTGAATTGCGTGAAACATTGAATCAATCGGGAATCAGCGAGTATCATATTTTTTTTGATGATGAGAGCAGCACACTGTTTGCATTCCAGGTGGCAGAGGAAGGAAAAAGTTCTCAGGAATTGGGAGAAAATGAAATCGTAAAAAAATGGTGGGCTTACATGAAGGACATCATGCCAACCAATCCAGACAATTCGCCAGTAATGGTTGAGTTGGAAAAGGTTTTCACATTGTAATAAGTGTAAAACACAAAAAGCAAAGCATTAAAAGATGAATACAATGTTTAAAATTCTTACAATTACCATTTTCCTTTTGTTTGGTTTTGAAAGTCGCGCCAAATCAATGCAGGGAAATCCCATTATTCCCAACATAGGGATGGCCGACCCTCATATTTATATTTTCGAAAACCGTGCCTATTTATATGCAACCCGAGATGCTGATTCCACTGCTCATAATTTTGTAATGCCAGAATGGAATATTTGGTCTTCTGATGATCTCATTAATTGGAAACATGAACGAACCATCGACCCAAAGGAAACTTACATGGGAGAATCTGTGCGGTGTTGGGCACCTGCTGTTGCCCATAGAAACGGTGCGTACTATTTTTATTTTTCCAATGGAAATGTAAATACCGGAGTAATGCAAGGTGCAACACCTTCAGGCCCCTTTGTCGATGCGCTTGGAAAACCTATGCTAGATGAAGACCTCACCGAGACCAAAGAGTATGACCCAAGTATTTTAGTAGAAGATGATGAAGATCAAACAGCATATATAGTGTTCGGTCATCATAGAGATAACGAAGAAGATCATTTTTTTGCCATAGCCAGGTTATCTGAAGACATGATTTCATTAGATGAAGAACCAAAGGAAATTATTATAACCGGTGATCAAAACGTTCTAAAAGGCAATGACAAACCCAATTTGCATAAGCATAATGGGATTTACTATTTATCTGCTGGTACCCATTATGCAACGTCCAAAAACGTATATGGACCTTATGTAAAAACTGGAGATACCGGTAATGGGAAGTTTGGATTGGACTCAAGAGCCCATGGGAATTTCTTTAAATGGAATGGACAATGGTTTCACACCTGGTGTCATTTTCATTTAGGAAAGGATGTAGCAAGGTATAGGGAAAGTTATATAAGCTACCTCCACTATAAAGATAATGGTGAAATGTTTACTGATACAGTTTTTTTGAATAGGCACTTCAGAACAGGCGTTGGGCGGTATGATGCCAGATGGGACAAAATTGAGGCAGAATGGTATATGGCTGCCTCAGGTGTTGAAAAAAGAGAGAGTATAAATGGAGGCTTTGAAATTCAGCATGTGACCGATAACGGCTATTTGTATTTCCCCAATATTCAGAATTTGAAAAATGTCAATTCAATGAAATTTTACATTGCTTCTGATAAGGGCGGGACAATTGAGGTTAGAGAAGGAAGTGTTAATGGCTCACTTCTAGGTTCGTTAAGGTTTTCGAAAACAGGTGGAATGACCAAGTATCAAGAAATAACAGGAAAAATTTCCAACCTTAACCAGATAAAGGATATCTGCCTGGTATTTAAAGGAAAGCACGAGGACATATTACACTTGGATTGGTTTTCTTTTGAAACCAAGTAAACGAGTATTTTAATTTAATCAATAAACTAAAGATTAGTGAGGATAAGCAAGTGTATATATTGTCTGATTTTATTGATTTTCTGTCTAAAATTTGGGCTTTCAGCGCAGCAATTGGAACGACCATTTATATGGGTAAATGCTGAAGACAGAACGGCCATCCTTGACAAAATCGAGAATCAACCCTGGGCAAATCAAATATATCAGGATTTCATTCATCAGCTCAATCTTGAAATTGCTTCATACCAAGAAAGTCCAGAGGAATTTCTTAGGGCTATGCCTTTTAATTGGAAAAAAGGGAAAAAAGGAAACCTGCCTCCATTTTATTTGACATATCATATTGAAAACGGCAAGAGTAAAAATCTGGACAATGTTACAGAAGCTGAAATGCAAAATGCCAGAACATTGATGCGTTTTCTTCAAATAGGTATTGACTGTGGTATAGCCTTCTACATAACCGAAAATGAAAAATATGCCCAATGCGCTATAGATATTTTGTATTCGTTTGTAAAAGCAGTACAGCAATCAGAAGTGTCAGAGTGGAAAGGTAGAGGAGGTTGGTTATTTCCTGATGATGGATTCAGAGAGGTAAGGGAAATCGGGTACAAAGTGCCATTAATTTATGATTTTATTGCTTCTTACTTACAGAAAGGGGCTAAACCTTTTGATTTAGTCAAGAACGAAAAAGTTCAATTTCCATTGGTGGAGATGCAGCAAGTGTTTCGCACTTATGCTGATTTGACTATCCATTATGGGCATAGGGGCTCAAATCACTCCATTTTAGAAGCGCCAAGTTTGGTGTATAATGCATTGGCCATGGACGATGAAAAGGAACGTGCCAAGCTTTTATCCTACTTCTTGACAGAGAGCACCAATAATCAGGATGCATTGAATGTAATGACGGCTATATATAAAGAGGAAGGTGATATATGGCCTGAAACCTCACAATACCTAAATGCGGCGGCTTCAATCTTATCAAGGCTTATGTGGGTTGTAAATAAATATGACCCTTCCCTTCGGTTAGGCGAAAAGTATGCAAACATATTATTCTCTTTGCCTGCACTGGATTATCTGGTCTTTCCCAACAACCAACTGGTTCGCTGGGGAGACGGTAAACGTTTCGGAACCCCACCTTACAACAACTACGAAGAAGCTTATTTACTTGGTAAAATGGATGGTGTGGATCGCATAACCGATCAATTTAGCGCCCTGATCGGCAGTGCTATGCAACAAGGCAAATACGAGCGAAGTGGAATATTGTCTGTTCTATGGTACAACAGGGATTTTGAAACTAATACTGAGCCAATTACTCTTCCCAGAACCGACAAGGTAAATCATGCAGGTATATATCTTCAAAGGAATATAAGTGCAACTGAGGATCCGTCAGACGATCTAATGTGTTTTGTAGGTGGTGCCCACATGGTGCATGGTCATGCAGAAGGGATGAATATTGAACTCTATGGAAAGGGTGAAGTATTAGGGGTGGATAATGGTAGAGGTTCTTATCAAAAAGATATTCATGAAAACTATTCACGCCTTTTCGCAGCTCACAATACAGTAATTGTCAACGGAAACTCCCAAAGCGATTCTGGTTGGGTGAATCTGGGCATAAACACTGTACAGCTTGTTTCTATGGAACCTATGCCGCGTGAAGATGCCATATCACCATATCATTCGTTTTCTGTTACCAGCTTTGTCGATGATAAAGGCGACAAAGCGGAAGCTTACCAAGAACGCACACTTGCCTTAATTAGGACATCTGAAACAACGGGTTACTATGTAGACGTTTTCCGTTCCAAGTCAAAATTACCCAATGAATACCATGATTACCTTTATCATAACATTGGCGACAAATTAGATTTTTTAAATAATGACTTAAACCTGAAGCCCACACCAGATCGGTTTTTGGCCAATGCCGATCTGCCTTGGGTACAAAATAAACTGTACCGACACCCTGGCTGGCATTTCTTTGAAGATGTTCACACTCGGGAGAAATACGCTAAAGATGTTCGTGCCAGGTTTGCGGCTGAAAGCTTCGAAAAGCCTATTTATATGAATGTATTTATACCGGGTAGCGAAAACCGAGACTATACAAAAGTGCTTGCACCGCATACCTTTCAGGCGCCAACTCCTTACGAAAATAAACCTACACCAACTTTGGTCATTCGAAAAACCGGTGAAGCCTGGGACAATCCTTTTGTGGTGGTTTTCGAGCCGTATGGAGAAAATACCGAAGATTATAGCATACAGTCAGTTGAAAAACTGGAGCAGGGTGGGGTTTTTAAAGGCTTGAAAATTGCCAGTAGCGTGAAGGGTCAAAAAATTGTGCAATACGTACTTACACAAGAAAAAAATGAAGGATTTATTGATGAAGATCTTGGAATTGAATTTTTAGGAATTTTTGCAGTTATCACCGAAAGAGCTGATGGAAAACTGCAAAGCATATATATAGGTGAAGGAACAGCGCTTAAGTACGGTGAAGTCATCATAAAAACACGGGAGGCAAAAAGATCTGTATTTAAAGAATTTTAAAATTATGTGTTTCAAATGAATGGTATCAAAGAATCTACAATTGTCTTAAATATAATTGGTATGTGCAATAGTTTGAATTGGGGTGTTTTTATTGGGATTTTCATCAGCCTTGTTGCCGGATGCGGTTCAGCAAGTTCAGGCTTACCAAATTTAACTGTTGCAGATTTTAAGGATTTACAACAAACTAAAAATAAAATTGAGCTAAAAGAAAAAGAAGCACTCACTTATTATTCTGCGCTAATGGAAGCTGCAAATGAAGTCCTTTTTAAGGGGCCTTTTTCAGTAGTTCATAAATCGGCTATCCCGCCAAGTGGAAGTAAACACGATTACATGACTTGGGCTCCTTATTTTTGGCCTAACCCAGACACACCAGATGGGTTGCCTTATATCCGTAAAGACGGTGAAATAAACCCCGATACAAGGGATAGTCATACAGATTTTGAAGAGAAAGATCAGTTTTTTGAAGCTTTAGATGTGTTGGGAAAAGCTTATTATTTTTCTGGTGATAAAAAATACGCCTATAAAGCCCAAGCCCTTATACGTGTTTGGTTTTTAGATTCCGAAACGGCCATGAATCCACATTTGAATTATGGACAGGGCATCCCAGGGCAAGTTGAAGGACGTGCATTTGGCATTATTGAGTTTGGCGGTATAAGAAATGTGTTGGCTACATTGGAAATCCTTCAATGGGGCGATGTATTAGATACCCAAACGAATAAACGCTTCTTAAAATGGTTAAACACCTATTCTCATTGGCTGCAAACTAGTGAAATTGGGCAAATGGAAGCTACTAGAGGAAATAACCATGGCACAAGCTACGACCTTCAATTGTGCAATATCCTCTTATATCTGGGTGAAACTGAGCAGATCCGTAACCATCTAGAAAATGTAACCAAAAAGCGAATCACCCAGCAAATCGAAGCTGACGGACGTCAACCACATGAGTTGGCACGTACTAAGTCATTTTCTTATTCTGTCATGAACTTAACTGCCTTTACAAAACTTGCAGTCTTGGGCAAAAAACTTGGGGTTGACTTGTGGAATTATCAATCTAAAAATGGAGCGGGTATTAAAAAAGCATATAAATTTCTTATCCCTTATCTAGAATCTGATAAAAAATGGGATTATGCTCAAATAGCAAGCTTAGAGGAACAGCAGCAGCGCTTTGTCCGCCTTGTAGAACTTGCAGGAAAGGAATTTGGGGAAGAAGAGTACCTAGCCTTAGCAAAAAAATATAAATAGTCATAAAAGACAACCATAATAGTTCTAATCATGAAAATCTTATTTTGTTCAGTTTTTATTTTTCTGGTATTGATTTCTTGTTCAGTAAGTCCCAAGGAACAATCCAAACCAAAACCCAATATTCTATTTATAGCAGTAGATGACCTTAGGCCGGAACTGGGGTTTTATGGATCTACTCAGGTCCAATCCCCCAATCTGGACAAATTAGCCGCAGGGAGTTTTGTCTTTAACCGAGCATATTGTAATGTCGCCGTTTGTGGTGCCTCACGTGCCAGTCTGCTAACAGGAGCACGGCCTACTCGATTTAGGTTTGTGGACTTTAAAACAAAAAAAGATGAGGATATGCCTGAGGCAATTTCCCTTCCTATGATATTTAAAAAAAATGGATATGCTACGGTTTCAAATGGCAAGGTTTTTCATCATGCCTCTGATGATAGTTTGGCCTGGGATGAAATATGGTGGCCCTCAGGCGATATACGAGATTACCAAACAGAAGAAAATATTGCTCTTAATTCCCGTCCTGGAGGACTAAGAGGTAAACCATTTGAAATGGCTGATGTAGATGATGAAGCCTATTGGGATGGTCAAATTGCCAATAAGGGTATTGAGGATTTGAGAAAACTAAATGAAGAAGGCCAGCCCTTTTTTCTTGGTTTGGGATTTATGAAACCGCACTTGCCCTTTAATGCTCCGAAGAAATATTGGGATCTGTATGACTCAACAAATATCTCAATCCCTGAGGGCTATGTTCAACCCAGCACAACTCCTGCACAAGCATTTCATAAATTCGGGGAGATGCGCTACTACGATGGAGTTCCCAAAGTGGGGCCGGTCGATGACAGTATGGCAAAGAAACTGATCCACGGATATTATGCATGTGTGAGTTACCTGGATGCACAGATCGGCATGGTGCTGGAAGAACTGGAAACTCTCGGGCTGGCAGAAAACACCATCGTGGTTCTATGGGGTGACCATGGGTACCTCCTTGGGGATCATATGCTGTGGTGCAAACATTCTACATTTGAGAAAGCTGTAAGGGCGCCTTTAATCATAAAGGTACCCGGTAATACCCGGGGAACTTACACAGATGCCATTACAGAATTCATAGATATATATCCAAGCCTTTGCGAATTGGCAGGAATTGAAAAACCTCATCACTTAGAAGGGGAAAGTTTTGTTCCTCTTATTGAGGGAAATGCGCTTAAGAAAGATTATGCTGTCTCCAAATACGGAGATGCCGTAGTCCTCATCAAAGGTTCTATGTTTTATACAGAGTGGAATGATGATAATGGAACTGCTTATGCCAGGATGCTCTTTGACCATAAAACCGACCCAAATGAGATGAATAATTTGGCAGAAAAGTTAGAATACAAAGCTGTGGTCGAAGATTTCTCAAATGAATTGAGGAAAAGGTGGGGAAATGATTATTTAATTAATACAAAGCAATAGAATATATATTAATAAAGAGGTTGATTTTGGAAGCCTAATAGAAAGTCCATTTGAAAAGCGAATAAGAAATGAAAAAGTCTCTTTTGGTCAATATTTTACAATATTCAATGTATGTATTTCTTCTAATTGCAGTAGATATGCCTAGATTGAAAGCACAAGGAAGCAAGAGAATTACACTCAATGATTCCTTGATGTTGGAAGCCAGATTAATCTTTAAAGAGGGTTTTAAGAATCTCAATACTTGGCAGGTGGAACAACAGGCTGGAGGTAAAGTGATTGTAAGAGAAGGCAAGCTAGAGATTGAAGATAAAGGAGGTTGTACGGTTTGGTTGAAAAAGGAACTGTTACAGCCTATCATGATAGAGTATGATGTGGAGGTAATAGACCTGGGAGGGCCCTATGACCGTGTGTCCGATCTCCAATTGTTTTTGGATGGCATCGGAGACTGCTGACAAGACATTCTTTGAAAACCATCGAGACGGAAAATTTTCCCAATACGACAGCCTTCAGCTCTACTATGTAGGTTTAGGTGGTCACTATAATACCAAAACCAGATTTCGTCGGTATTCAGGTGATGGAAACAAGCCTTTACTTCCTGAACATGACCTTTCAGATCATGAAACCTTGATCTTACCAAATGTCCAAACCAAAATCCGGATTATTGTTTATGATCAGATAATTCAATATTATAAAAATGGCCAGCTTATTTTCAATTATTTAGACGAGCAACCATACGGTTCTGGGCATTTTGGCTTTCGGACAGTAAATAACCACATGACAATTGATAATTTTAAAATCTATGCACTGAAAAAGTTGCCATGAAAAAGATACTCTTTAAAATGCAGCTGAATAAAAATCATGCTACAGAATATCAAAAAAGAACTGATAGCATTTGGCCAGAGCTACAACAACAAATTAATGCATCAGGGGTAATAAGTTACAGCATTTTTCTTGGTGAGGAGAGCAATGTGTTGTTTGCTTTTCAGGAATTGAGTGAAGACCCCGGTTCACAGGCGATGGGAAATGAACTTGTTGTAAGGAAGCGGTGGGACTACATGGCAGATTTGATGCAGGTTAATCCTGATAATTCCCCGGTATCCGTTCTATTAAAAAAAGGTGTTTGAATTAACTTAAATATAAAAAAATGAAAATTTTTAGCTATTTATTAGGAGCAACTATTATTACCGTCCTTTTTGCTATGCAAGTTGACAAAAAAAGCCAAGACAAAGTAGAAGGGACTTGGGAAATGCTTGAATGCAATGGGAGTCCTAATGCCAGGCATGAAAATAGCTTTGTAGAGGTTGATGGTAAATTTTATCTCATGGGAGGCCGAAGAATTCAACCTGTAGATATTTTTGATCCTAAGTCGAATAGTTGGACCTCGGGAGCCGAGCCACCGATAGAAGTGCACCATTTTCAGGCTGTAGCTTTTGAAGGCAAGATTTACATTATAGGGGCTATGACAGGTAAATATCCTCGAGAGAACCCCGTAGAGCAAATCCTTATTTATGACCCAAGGGCTGATGCTTGGGAGATGGGAGATACTATACCAGAAGATAGAAGAAGAGGATCAGCGGGTGTAGTTGTCTTTGAAGATAAAGCTATTGTTTTGAGTGGAATTATTGATGGTCATTGGGATGGACATGTTCCTTGGGTAGATCAATATGACTTCAAGACAGGCAAATGGACTATTTTAGCAGATGCACCACGCCCAAGAGACCATTTTCATGCTGCGTTGCATGAAAATAAAATATATTGTGCAGGTGGCAGGAACTCCTCAAAAAAAACCAATCAGACTTTTGAATTGACTATACCAGAAGTAGATGTGTATGACATCAATGCAAATTCATGGACTAGTTTGCCTAAAGCGAATAATCTTCCTACCGAAAGAGCAGGAACTTCCAGTGCTTTTTTTGGACAGAAACTCTTTGTAATAGGAGGCGAGAGTGCCAGTCTTAAAACGGCTCATGGTGTAGTAGAGGCTTATGACACGGGTAATAAAACCTGGCACAGGCTCGATTCATTGGTGAGGGGGCGCCACGGTTCACAAGCTATTGTTTATGAGGGAGCAATCTATATTGCTGCAGGGTGTGGAAATCGAGGTGGAAGTGCAGAATTGACTTCAATTGAACGGTATAAAAAAAGAAACCAATGATAGGCAAAAAGATTTATTTGTTAGTGTTTATTATTGCGGAAAAGAAAAATAATTGTTTATAAAAGAAATAAAGGAAAATGGATTTTTGAAATTAATCATAAAAAAAAATATGAAGAAATTCAAAAATTAAGAAATATCATTTATATGACTGTTTTGCAAAAGATGAGTTATTTTAAGAGTGGAGAGACCGATCGGAGCAAA
>DAIQNU010000053.1:0-13538 GCA_036788235.1 Cyclobacteriaceae bacterium | reverse complement strand
ATGGAGTGAGAAAATGGACTTTTCTATGGTTTGGGTGTATGGAACGGGTAATGCGGTAAGTTTGCCAATAGCAAGCTACCCACGCATGAATAACAATGATCGCTACTCTTACATTTCGGGTCAAGTAGACTATTATGAAGGCAGAAACAGCTTCAGAATGCGCGCATACCATAGGCTAGATTTAAGCGTAAGTTTCAACAAACAGAAAAAACGTGGAATAAGAAAATGGACTTTTGGTGTATACAATGCCTACAGTAGACTCAATCCATTTTTTATGGAAATTGGATATGATCGCGCAGGACAAAAAAAAGTCAAACAATTTAGCTTGTTCCCGATCATTCCTTCATTTTCATATAATTTCAAGTTTTAACAGAAGCAGACATGAAAAATATTTTTATAGCACTTTACATACTTATCGGATTAACAGCCTGTGAGACCGTGATAGAAATAGACATTCCCACTGGAAAGCCTTTTATTGTAGCGAATTCATTTTTTAATGCGGATAGCTCCTGGTCCGTAGAGCTATTTTACAGTCGACATATACTAGATGATAGTTTTTTCAGGCCTGTTGAAGATGCTACGGTAACCATACTTGCTCCGGAAGGATTGGAAATTCCTTTAGCAAAAGATGAAGAGAAACCAGGTTTGTATGTTAATACTGAGCAAAAGCCATTAATAAATGTCGAATACACCTTACAAATACAAAAAGATGGTTACGAAACGGTTACAAGTACATCGAAACTCCCCGTACCAGTGCCCATAAAAAGGGTGGAATTTGAGAACACTACTGGCTTAAGTGATACAAATGAAAACCTTACAGCTAAAGTTATTTTTGATGACCCTGCCGGGCAAAATTTTTACGAACTATATGTAATGGCCTTGTTTGATTATTATTACGTAAATTTTCAAGACGATACCATTCATCAATATTCATATCGAAAAGTATATTTAGAAACAACAGACAATACACTGGTGGATAATTCCTGGAACAATGGATCCTTAATATTTAGAGATATATTATTCAATAATTCAGAAGCTGGTATTAATTTAAAGTTCAGTAATTATTATTATAATAATATCGATATAAAGAGGCTTGACTTTTATTTGATATCGCAAAGTAGAGAATACTATCTCTACAACGAAACGGCTAACCTTCAGGATTATAATAGTGGAGACCCTTTTGCACAACCCGTACAGGTTTATAACAATATTCAAAACGGTAAAGGGATTTTTGCAGGCTACAGTATTTCCGTGCATTCAATCGATTTATAATTTCCATCTAACACAACTTACTTATCGAACTTGCCTAAAGATAAATACATTGTATTAAATTGCGCCTTGGTTCGAAAGCGCAGTAATTTTTGGTTGTAAAACTATAATGAAAGCGACTTTCCTTCAATTTTTTAATACCTAAAACGATTGGTAATTTATTCAATTTAAAATTTCACACAATGACAGCAAAAAAAGTTGCTCTGGTAATTTTAGACGGATGGGGTCAAGGTGCCGGTGATAAAACCGACGGCGTATTTTTAGCCAAAACTCCCTTTGTAGATAGCTTGTATACCAAATATGCTCATGCACAATTGATCACCTATGGCGATAAAGTAGGCTTGCCTGGTGGACAAATGGGCAATTCGGAAGTTGGTCACTTAAATATTGGGGCAGGTAGAATTGTTTATCAGGATCTACTCAAAATAGACATAGCCGTAGAAGACAATAGCATAAGTAATAATGAAGTCTTGATAGATGCCATACAACATGCCAAAAGAAACAACAAAAAAATCCATCTACTGGGCTTAGTGTCTGACGGCGGGGTGCATTCTTCGCAAGAGCATTTGTACAAGCTTTGTGACATTGCCAAAGAGCATGGTCTAACAGATATTTTTATTCATGCAATTACCGATGGGCGCGATTGTGCACCATCGAGCGGATTGGGATTTTTAGAAAAGCTCGAAAACCATCTCAAAAATTCAGTCGGCAAAGTGGCGAGTGTCGTGGGGCGCTATTATGCTATGGACCGAGACAAGCGCTGGGAACGTGTAAAAATCGCCTATGACCTATATGTAAATGGCGAAGGTGTTGCCCATACTTCATCTATTGATGCTGTGAAAGCCTCTTATGCTGAAGGTGTTACCGATGAATTTATCATGCCAAGAGTAATTGTGAATGAACAAGGCAAACCCTTGGCCACCATTGAAAAAGATGACGTGGTAATCTGTTTTAACTTTAGAACTGACAGATTGCGTGAAATAACCACCGTACTTACGCAAAAAGACATGCCAGAGCATGGTATGCAAACCTTGCCGCTGTACTATGCAACCATGACCAATTATGACGCGACTTTCAAAAATGTGAAAATTCTTTTTGATAAGGACAATCTGCAAATGACAATGGGTGAAGTGGTTTCGAAAGCTGGCAAAAAGCAAATCAGAATAGCAGAAACAGAGAAATATCCACACGTAACTTTTTTCTTTTCGGGGGGTAGAGAGCAACCTTTCGAAGGTGAAGAACGGATAATGGTTAGCTCGCCCAAGGTAGCCACTTATGACTTACAGCCCGAAATGAGTGCTCCGGAAATTACAGATGCCATTGTAGCTGAATTAAAAAAAGGAGAAGTAGATTTTGTATGTCTCAACTTCGCCAATCCTGATATGGTAGGCCATACCGGCGTGCCTGAAGCCATCATAAAAGCATGCGAAACCATCGATGGTTGTTTGAAAAGAGTGGTTGAAGCAGGGCAAGAAAAAGGCTATTCGTTTGTGGTGATCGCCGACCATGGCAACGCTGACAAGATGTACGATACCGATGGCACTCCACATACTGCTCATACCACCAATCCGGTTCCTATTATCATTATTGATGAAGATATCAAAAAAGTTGATAATGGTATTCTGGCCGATGTTTCTCCTACTATTCTGGATATGATGGGTATAGAAAAAGCAAAAGAAATGACGGGCAGATCGTTGATTTCGTAAGTCAATTTTCTCAAAGCAAAAAGCAAATATTGAAATGCGTAGGTAGAAAATCTTACGCATTTTTTTGTTACAACAATTCTACAAGGCGATAGAAGTCATACATCGTAATCCTAAATGCTTCTCGCTCAGCTTTGGTCGACAACAAATCATAAGTAGCATCGCCTATTTGTAGTTTAAAAGTATGACCTTGCTTTATACACATGTAAAGTGTGGTGGCCATATTGAATTGACTTCTGATATTCGTAGGTTTATAACTTAACTCACCCTTCCTAATTCCCTCATCATCGTACCAACTTATATGCTTTTCGCCGTCCAGTTCAAAAAAATGATTGTGTTCAAACAATATATAGGCTTCATCTTTCATCCAATTGATCACTAGGTTTAAATTCAATAACGGCTTGTCGTCAGTTTGAACCCGTTTTGAAAATCGGTAAATAAGCATTTTGTGTTCGTGCTGATCTTCCAAATCATAGTAAGTTTTTCGCACATTTTTAAAGAACAATTCGGAGGCATCCGTGGTGTGGAACACAGGTGTATCTGGGTCAATAGACTTGTTGCGATCGGGATTGCAACTTGTCAAAAGCAGCATAGATAGAAATACTAGATTTAGAACTTTCATTATCTAGCAACCAATTTTTACTGCAAAGTGTTGGGAAAGACGAAGGTTAAAGCTGAAAGGTGAAAGCTCAAAGCTGAAGGCTCAAAGCTTGTTTGTCATTCATCTCGCATCACGAATACATCAATGTTTGATCATCAAATTATAAATAAGTGCCAGAGAAACATAGCTGTTGGATTGGGTATCGAGCCTTTCGCCTGGAAGTGAAACGGGTTTGTTGTACTGGTAGCTCAACATCATAGAATACTTACCTATACTCAGGCTCAACGGGGTGGTAAATCCGTAATTCATCAATCCAAAGGCATTGTTTTGCTCCATCACCAGTACATCTCTAAACCTGCGGCTTCGCCCAATTCGCACAGAGTCTATGCGAAAATTCGTAACTGTAGCATTGCCTAATAAAATGTTGACCCCGGGCATAAAGCGAATTCTATCAAAAATCCATTTATCGCGCAATATCAGGTTGCCGGAGAAATTACCCATAATCCGGTGAGCTGTTTGTTGCCCAAATAAAAATGTATAATCCACATTCGCAAAAAAGTGTTTGTGATTGAGCATTTGAGAAAGATTCAATGCATTATTTAAGGTCGGATATAAAGTTGAAAGATATTGCTCAACCCATTCGTCTGATTCTTCAAAACTTTTAACATCACGTTGGAAAAAATGGTCGTATGAAGCGACAATTGTCCACCATGGTTTTATCTCACCCATATAGCCGGCAGTAGTTATAACAGGCCCAAATGCCGGCTCAAATTGGCTGTTCCAAAAAGCTGCTAAATCGACAAAAAATCCACTGTGGTGATAATATGAAGTGCCAGTATTGAGTCCAAACTGATTGACACCAAAAGATCTGCCTGCATTTACAATATTGCTCACATAGCCGGTGCGTATTGAAATGACTGAATACTTTTGATCTTCTATCTTCAGCAAACTATCGATTAAACTTAAGAAACCTAAAGAATCATTTTCGAATTCGTAGAGTGCCTCCAGCATTTCTTTGTCATAATCAGACATGAGCGTATCAGACTGTGTTTTGTCTACCTGAGCATAGGCTGAAAACACAAGCAAAAAAGTACTTAAAATGAATAGAAATGTAAATTTCTTAATCATAACTCAAACCATAGGCAAAATATCAATTCAATAATTATGAAATTAAAAATATGTAAATTTCTAATTTCCTCTGCGCTGCCGTATTATTTCTTCACGTCTTTCACGCATTTGTTCTCTTTGCATTTGCTGACTCCTTTGTCTTTCTATGCGTTCCATAAGCATACGCCGGAAGTCGTCTTCTGCCTTCTTTAGCGAAAGCATTTGCTGGTTATTTATCACGTTCAACATACGACCGGCATACTCCTTTTCGAGATTGAGCTCCCTTTGCTTTATGGCCATACTATTTTCCATTCTTATTTTACTTTCCTCTTCTGACAGCTTCGATACATCTGCTCCCCGCCGGGTTTCATGAAGTTCTCTTCGCAGCTCCATCCTTTTTTGTGTAAACTCACGGTATAATGGCCAAAAACGCTCCGCCTGCTCAGGACTAAGTCCCAGGCGCTCTGTAATAAGCGCGATTCTGGCACTTTCAATTTTTTGCATGGCTTCCTGATCTTGAGCTTGCAAGACCATCCCCCAAACCATCGCAGCAAATAATAAGATTAGCTTTTTCATATTATCGATAAAATATTTTATAATTCATTTCCCAGCCATCTTATGGCGTCTTTTTCATCTATAATGAAATCATCCTCATCTGATTCCAATATATCCTGCCAAATAGATTCTGAATCTACTAATTCGCTATTCAAATCATTGTTGGCCAATAATAATTCTATATCTTCATCGTCGATACCGGTAGTATATAAATAATCAATAATATCACTGGTTGTAACTCCGATAAGCAAGTCGTGTTGTTCATCAGTCTTCGGTTGCGAAAAATCGCCCATAAACCATACGATAATCAAAGCAACTGAAGCCGCAGCAAGAACTTTCCAGGCAGGACTTAACATGGGAAAAAAGGCAGGTCTTTTATGACGCTGTTTAAGCTCTATTCTTTTTTGAACCCTTATCGGTAAATCTTCAAAATAACCGTCTGGCACTTTAAATAGATTTTGATTGTTACCTTTTAGATTATCCATATTATCATTTTCCAAATTCAAGTTTTCGACAAAATTTATTAGTTAAAGTTTAATCCTGCTGTAACAATTTTTCAACTTTTTTCACCGCATGATGATAATTAGCCTTGAGACCGCCTACTGAAGTATTGGTGATTTCTGCAATTTCCTGATAGGTCAAGTCGTCGTAGTACTTCAAATTAAACACAAGTCTTTGCATATCTGGCAGTTTCAATAAAGCTTTTTGCAGTTTCATTTCTATAGCTTCTACATCTGGTGTCAGATTGTTACTTAATTTTGACTGTAATTCATTTTCGATATCGTGTATAGGAATAAAGAATCTTCTACGCTTCTTTCTGAGAAAATTAAGGCATTCGTTCGTGGCAATTCTGTAGATCCAGGTATATAGTCTGGAATCTTCCCTGAACTTGTCAATGCTCAGCCATACTTTTACAAAAATCTCTTGCACAAGATCATCTGCATCATCGTGGTCAATCACCATTTTTCGAACCAGCCAATAAATACGTTGCTGATATACACGAACCAACTGATTAAATCCAAAGTTGCGTGAGTCAGGATTTTTTATTCTGGCAATTATTTCTTTCTCTTCCAAAAAATCGGGACGTTTGTAAGCACCTGTTCTAAGATGATAATTCTCCTAGAAGGTTTAATGAAGCTTTAAAAAATTCATTCTTTTTTTATTATTTCTACCAGACTGGCGTAGTGTCCCCTTTCTCTGGCTATTTGCATGGCAAATGTATTGTTGAGTTGCAAGAATTTTTCACTCGTAGCGCTCATTAGCCACGCACTGGTAGAAGACAACTCACAAGATCCGATTACCACCACATCAGGTTTGTGCTCCAAAGCCTTGTGGTAAATAATATCAACCGGGTCTTCATCAATACAAAAAGTATATTCAGCTTCAACCTTAATATTTCCTACATCAATCCTTGCCATTAGCTTTTCAAAATATCTTCGGGCACTTTGAGCTATTACAGCTTTAAATTTTTCAAAATCTACATCACTCAATCCATCTACAGCTGGCATCGAGCATAAATTCTGACAAATGACAACAGGATTGTTATTTTGCTTGGAGGCCATATTTATAGCTTCTTTTAAAGCACTCATGTCAGTCACTGATTGATCAATGGAGACCATATATTTCTCAGTTTGTTCAGGAAGGTGCTTTGGCAACATCAATAGTTTTGAGGGAGACAGGCGGGCAAGTTTCATACTCAACTTATCTGTTTTTTTGGCCGACCATACTTTGCTCAACACAAGTAGGTCAATATTTGCAGCATCCACAATTTTAAGTAAGTTGGAAGCTACTTTGCCAAATTTTACTAGAATGTTGGTATTTAGCTTAGGAATGTCCCCAAAAAAATCATCAGCATAAGTTCTCAATCGGCTTTCATATTCTGCAATTCGATTATGATACTGATCATTTTCTTCTATGTTAAGCAGCTCGTTCGAATCTTTTTTGGTGGTTACGTAGATAATGTATATTTCTGTGCTGGCATTGATCAGAGCGAGTTTTCTACAATGTTCAAGAAGTGAAGTGTCTTTGCCTTTAAGCCTTACGAGTATGGCAATCTTATTTATCTTCTTCATGACAAACCATATGTTTAATTGGCAACAATATAGTGTTTTTTATAAGTAAAGCGAACCAACTTGCAAGCACACCGTTATTTAAACGAAATCAAAATATGATAAATAATTTTGATGATTAAAAATTAACAGAAATTAAGTACCATGAGCAAAACCCTAATAGCAGGTGCAAGTACCAATCCTGGAAGATATGCGTATCTAGCCGCAGATTTAATGAATAACAAAGGAATACCCTTTGAACTTCTGAGCATAAAAAAAGGAAATATTTTTGGTCACGATATATATGATATTCGACAGAAACCTGCTATTGAAGGCATTGATACTATAACCTTCTACATGAGTGCCGCTCATCAAAAACCCTATTATGATTATTTTATTTCCCTTGCGCCAAAGAGACTAATTTTCAACCCGGGTGCAGAAAATGCTGAGTTTGCTGAAAAGGCAAAAAAAACCGGAATAAAAGTTGATTATGCTTGTACACTCGTCCTTATTCAGACCGGACAATTTCAAATTTACTAATTTACTTCTAAAAAGCACTCTTTAGGAGGCATATTGATAGGCGACGTCATCTCCGTGTTTTATTATGTATTACATGCATAAAAATAAGTAGAAAAATGCTACTTTTGCATTTGTTTTTTGAAGATTATGAGCGAATTGAAAGAAATTAAGAAGGAAGCGTATTCAGCACAAAATATCCAAGTATTAGAAGGTTTGGAAGCCGTTCGTAAAAGACCGGCAATGTATATCGGAGACGTAGGTTTAAAAGGGCTTCACCACATGATTTGGGAAGTCGTTGATAACTCAATAGACGAAGCCCTTGCTGGCTATTGTCAAAATATTGATGTTCAGATACATCCTGATAATAGCATAACGGTAGTAGATGATGGGCGAGGCATACCAACCGACATGCACACCAAAGAAAAGCGATCGGCACTTGAAGTTGTACTTACAGTATTACATGCCGGTGGTAAATTTGATAAAGACACTTACAAAGTTTCCGGTGGATTACATGGTGTAGGTGTGTCTTGCGTAAATGCACTCTCCATAGCATTGAAAGCCACTATTCATAGAGATGGTAAGCTTTTTGAACAAGAGTATGTCAGAGGTATTCCACAGTATCCAGTACGGGAAATTGGCACCACAGACAGAACAGGTACTACCATCCACTTTTTGCCCGATAACGAAATCTTTACCGAATCGGTATATAATTTCGAAACCATAGCTTCCAGGCTACGTGAACTAGCCTTTTTGAATCCGGGAATTCATATTAGCCTCATTGATCACCGAGAAATTGAAGATGACGGCAAGCCAAAGCAAAAGGTTTTTTTCTCTGAGGGAGGATTGAGAGAGTTTGTCCAATATCTAGATAAAAGTCGAGAAAAATTGATTCCTGAGCCAATATATGTGGAAGGCGAAAAGTCGGGTATTCCCGTAAAGGTAGCTATGAGCTATAATACTTCGTTTTCTGAAAATGTTGTTTCTTATGTCAATACTATCAATACCATTGAGGGCGGCACGCACGTATCGGGTTTCAGAAGAGCACTTACACGTACCTTAAAATCTTATGCTGACAAATCGGGCTTGCTCGATAAAGTCAAGTTTGAGATCAATGGAGATGACTTCAGGGAAGGACTTACCGCTGTAATTTCCATTAATGTAGCTGAACCCCAATTTGAAGGGCAAACCAAAACTAAACTTGGGAATTCTGATGTAATAGGCGCAGTTGATACCGCCGTAAGTGAAACGCTACAATACTATCTGGAAGAACATCCCAGGGAAGCCAGAGCCATTGTTCAAAAAGTAATATTGGCAGCTACGGCACGTCATGCAGCACGTAAAGCCCGCGAAATGGTACAGCGTAAAAACGTACTGTCGGGTACCGGCCTACCTGGTAAACTTGCTGACTGCTCAGACAGCGATCCGGGAGAATGTGAATTATACCTTGTGGAAGGTGATTCAGCTGGTGGTTCTGCCAAACAGGGACGTGACAGACGTTTCCAAGCCATATTACCTTTGCGTGGTAAAATCCTTAATGTGGAAAAGGCTCAGGAACATAAAATATACGAAAACGAAGAAATCAAAAACATGATCACAGCACTCGGCGTATCATTTGGTACCGAGGAAGATCAAAAAGCTTTGAATTTAATCAAATTGCGTTATCATAAAATCATCATCATGACAGATGCTGACGTTGATGGCAGCCACATACGAACCCTTATACTTACTTTTTTCTATCGCTACCTAAAAGCACTCATTGAAAAGGGATATGTGTATATAGCCTTACCCCCTCTCTACCTGATCAAAAAGGGAAAGGAAGAGCGGTATTGCTGGACAGAAGCTGATCGTGAGCGCGTGGTAAAAGAGCTTGCCCCAGAAGGAAAGGAAGATTCAGTTGGAATACAGAGATACAAAGGTTTGGGTGAAATGAATCCCGAGCAACTTTGGTCAACAACCATGGATCCTGATCGACGCAGTTTGAAACTTGTTACTATTGAGTCAGCTGCCGAAGCCGATCATTTATTCTCTATGCTTATGGGTGATGAAGTAGCGCCACGACGCGAATTCATTGAAGCAAATGCTAAATATGCCAATATAGACGTATAATTAATCCTTTTCATGATCGGCTTAAAGAAGGCATTTATTGGTTTTTTTACAAAAATTGGCTTGAATAAAATCATGAAGGAAGATAGCAGAATCAATACCTTAATAGATAAAAGTAAACTTATAAGCCGGGATTTATCCTGGCTTAAATTTAATTACAGGGTACTGGATCAGGTAAAGCACCCGAACAGAAATCTGTTTGAGAAATTGAAGTTTCTTGCCATTACGGCTATGAACCTCGACGAGTTTTTTATGATCAGGGTAGGTAGTTTATATAACTATATAGACTACCGAAAAGAACGTATTGATTATTCTGGTCTACGTGAGTTGCCCTTCAAAAAGAAGCTTTTTTACGAAATTCAGAAGTTTTATCAAGATCAGACCTCTATCTATCTCAACGAATTAATTCCTAAATTTCGTGAAAATGGTTTGGTGCTTTTGCATTGTAACGAGCTTATGGAACATGAGCTGGAAAAAGTGAATCATTATTTCAAGCGCACTGTCTTTCCAATGCTTACACCTATGGTTTACGATAGTTACCATCCATTTCCCATGTTGATGAATAAAACACTGATTTTTGGTGTTGTTACCATCAACCATGAAGAAAGCAGTGAAAAACGCAAACTTTCGTTTATTCAAATACCTTTGAATCTGCCTCGATTTTATGAAATTGAAAGGGATGACACCATCGTTTTTGTTCCCATAGAAGACATTATCAGGACGTATATTCATAAATTTTTCAGAAACGTAAACATTGAATCTACTTCACTTTTTAGAGTGATTCGCAATGGCGATTTTACCCTGGATGAAAGTGATGACATCGAAGCCAATTTTTTAGAAGAATTAAAACGAAAACTTAAAACCAGGCGCACGGGTCGTGTAGTTAGACTTGAGATTGAAGAAAACCCCAACAATTGGCTGCTACGGATTTTGAAAACAAGATGGGAGCTCGATGATGACAATATATTTCAAGTAAAATCCAATGACATTATAGATTACAGTTCCTTTTGGCAAATTGTCAACAATGTTGAGTTCAAAAACCGATTACCCGTCAATCATCCACCTGTACCTCCAGTAACATATCCGGAAAATGGCACCGATGATATATTGGAAGTGCTTAAAAATAGAGACATTTTTCTACATCACCCCTATAATTCCATTGAGCCATTACTCAATCTGATTGAAAGTGCCTCTGAAGATCCTAAAGTACTCGCCATAAAGATTACCATCTACAGGCTGGCCAAAGATTCGAGAATTGTAAATGCCCTGTTAAAAGCTGCTGAAAACGGCAAACACGTTTCAGTGCTTTTTGAAGTAAAAGCGCGTTTTGATGAAGAAAACAATATAAACGAAGCTAAAAAGCTTCAGGAAGCAGGATGCTTTGTCATTTATGGTATAGAAAATCTCAAAACGCATACAAAGCTAACCTTAATCGTAAGAAAAGAAGGCGAGAAAGTGACCAGATATGTGCATATGTCGAGTGGGAATTATAACGAAACCACTTCGCGCTTGTATACAGATATAGGTTTGCTTACTACGCAAGAAATTTATGCGCATGATGTTTCAGAATTTTTCAATGCCATCACGGGGCATTCGCAACCCATGATATACGAAAACCTGATAACCGCTCCTAATGAAATGCGTCAACGACTGCTAGAACTGATCATTCAGGAAGCAGAAAATGCCCGACAAGGACTGCCATCAGGTATCGCGATCAAAATAAACTCCCTACAAGATAAACTGTTCATCAACGAATTGTATAAAGCTTCACAGGCAGGTGTACCTATTAAACTGATCGTTAGAGGCATTTGCTGCCTCAGACCTGGCAGAAAAGACCTATCCGAAAATATTGAAGTGCTTAGTATTGTAGGTGAATATTTGGAACACTCCCGCATTTATTATTTTCATAACAACGGAGATCCATTAGTTTACAGTGGCAGCGCCGATGTAATGGTACGAAGTTTTGATCGACGAATCGAATCACTATTTAGAATTATTGATCCGGTTCTTAGACAACAGTGTATCAATATATTACATTTCAATATGCTGGATAATACCAACACCTACATTATGAATGAGGATGGGTCCTACACGTTGAAATCTCCCAATGGATCGCCACCTTTCAATCTTCATAAAGAGTTTTTTAAGGTGACAATTAATAAGATAATGCCGGTAAAAATATTCTAAATATTACCTGCTCCTTTTCAATACATTTTGTTTATAAGTCAACAATTAGCTTACTTTGCGGCACTTATCAAGAAAGACTGAGGGATCGGGCCCTTTGATGTCTTGGCAACCTGGGTTACACTTGGTGCCACCTCCCGCTTGGAATTACCAAGGCAGATAAGTCTAAACCCTTTTTTGCCCATCTGCTTGATAAGTATCTGTGTGTAATAATTAGATAGATACTTTACATTGAAAAAAATCGAAGAAGTTTTACAAGAACGAATTTTAGTGATTGACGGAGCCATGGGTACCATGATCCAGGACTATCGCCTCACTGAAGAAGATTTTAGAGCTGAGCGCTTTAAAGATCATCCGCATTCGCTCAAAGGTAACAATGACCTACTTGTACTTACCAGGCCTGATATTATCAGAGCCATTCATGATGCGTATTTTGAGGCAGGCGCTGATATAGCTGAAACCAATACCTTCAGCTCAACTACTATAGCTCAGGCAGATTATCATCTCGAAGATGCCGTATATGATATGAACTTCGAAGCTGCCAGAATCGCCCGCGAATCTGCCGATACTTTTACAAAACAAAACAAGGGCAAACCCAGATTTGTAGCCGGATCTATGGGGCCCACCAATCGCACAGCCTCCATTTCTCCAGATGTAAATGATCCGGGCTTTAGAGCTGTGTCTTTCGACCAACTGGCAACAGCTTACAAAGAACAGGCTCGCGCACTCATTGATGGTGGTGTTGATTTATTGCTCGTTGAAACCGTATTTGACACCCTAAATGCCAAGGCTGCCCTCTTTGCCATAGAAGAACTTTTTGACGAAATAGGGAAAAAAATACCCATTATGGTATCCGGAACTATTACGGATGCAAGTGGGCGTACCCTCTCAGGCCAAACCACAGAGGCATTTCTCAATTCGCTTAAGCACGTAGATTTGTTGTCTATTGGCCTTAATTGTGCATTAGGCGCCGACATGATGCGGCCTTATGTGCAGACTTTGTCAAAAAATGCACCCTTTCACGTAAGTATACATCCCAATGCCGGCTTGCCCAATGAATTTGGTCAATATGATGAATCACCGGAATACATGGCTAAAATCATTGGCGATTATGCCAGTGAAGGCATGTTGAATATTACAGGTGGCTGTTGTGGTACATCTCCTGCACACATTAAGGCTATCGTAGATACGGTTCGTATTTATAAGCCCAGAGTTATCCCGGCACCAAAAAAAGTTATGAGCCTAAGTGGCCTGGAGCCACTCGAAGTCAATCCAGAATCTAATTTTGTCAACATTGGCGAACGAACCAATGTGGCAGGTTCGATCAAATTTGCAAAGCTGATTCGTGATGAAAAATATGAAGACGCACTCGAAATAGCACTTGGCCAGGTACAAGGTGGTGCCCAAATTGTCGATGTGAACATGGACGAGGGTATGCTCGATTCTGAA
>DAIQNU010000052.1:0-13730 GCA_036788235.1 Cyclobacteriaceae bacterium | reverse complement strand
CAATATACGCATTTTTAACGTATTATGTAAATGCCTAATTCAATAATGTTATTTCTAAATCTTGCTCCAATACTTCTCTACTAGAAACAGTCAATGGTTGTGGGTAGACCCCCATCACATTGAAAAAAGCATTCTGTAATAACTTTTTATCCATCTCGCGCTGTACTGCCATAGCATTAAAGTTGAGTAGTTGAGCCTCAAATTGATTAACCGCTAACTCATTGACTTTCCCAGCACTTTTTTGTAACCTAATTATTTGCAAGGCTCTGTCTTGCAATATTCTGGTTTCGTTTATTATATCCAGTTCAGCTTCTATGGCAATAAGCTCATAATAAATTTGGGCAGTATTGGCTACAATATTTGTCATTAACCATGTTAAACCTTCTTGACTCGCCAAGTATCTGGCAACCGCGGAAGCCTTTTTGTTTCGTAGCTTACTCCACACATCCACCTCCCATGAAGATTGAAACCCAATTAAAAAATCAGGTAGATGCTCAGGAATGAATTGATCCTCAGTTAAATTGGGCGAAAAATTAGTGTCGAAGTTTCCAATCCCGTCCATGGTATAGGCTCCAAACCTACGCTGGCCAAAACTATTGAAGCTATTTAAATTTGGCAGCAACAATCCTCTAGCGTGTAGAATGTGCGATTCGTTCATTAGTATTTGTTGCTTTGCCTGCGCTATATCCAAATTATGATTGAGCGATTTGTGTATATAGAATTTCAAACTACTATCCTGAAAGACGGTCTCCCAAGAAAAGTCAGAATTCGTTGAATTGATCAGAAATGTTCCGTATTTATCCGGCATTTGTAGCAGTTCTGGTTCTTGCTTGACTTCAACTGTTTTGCAAGCTCCCAATCCAATAATTAAACCTATAAATATTATTTTTTTCATTTTTCTTCATCTTAAATTAAGCACCAACAACCTTCACCTCTTTGTATTTAGTTTTTGATTGGCCAATACTGGCAAAAATCACATATAACCCTGGTATAATCACTAAACCAAAGAAGGTACCGAATAACAACCCTCCAACGGCTGCGGTTCCTATCGTTTTATTTCCAATGGCTCCAGCACCACTGGCGAGCATTAGAGGAATCATACCTGCTATAATGGCAAATGAAGTCATTAAAATGGGACGCAATCGGGCTTTGGAACCTTCCACTGCAGCATCAATGACCGACATTCCAGATTTGCGTTTGAGGTTAGCAAATTCCACAATTAAAATCCCATTTTTCCCTAAAAGACCGATCAGCATGACTAAAGCGATTTGGGCGTATATGTTCATTTCAAGCCCAAATGCGAAAAGCAAAAAGTAGGAACCAAAGATTCCGGTGGGCAAAGCTAATAGTACAGGTAAAGGCAGGTAAAAACTTTCATAAAGTGCAGAAAGCAACAGGTATACAAATATCAAACATATAATAAAAATGTATATGGCTTGATTACCTGATGATATTTCATCTCGTGTCATTCCTGACCATTCATAGGTATATCCCATTGGCAATGAATTGGCTGCCACTTCTTTGATCGCTTCGATAGCATCACCTGAACTATACCCCTTTGCTGGTTCTCCATTAACCATGGCAGAGTTAAACATATTGTATCTTGTCAGTTGCTCTGGCCCATACACACGATCAATACTTAAGAATGAAGAGTAAGGCACCATTTCGCCTAAATTATTTTTTACATAAAGCTTTTCAAGATCTTCAACTTTGGCTCTATATTGAGGCAGTGCTTGCACCATGACACGGTACATTTGGCCAAACCTAATAAAATTGGTAGCATAAGAGCTTCCGATCAAAGCTTGTAGGTTGTCCATGGCATTTTCCGTTGAAACGCCTTTTTGTGCTGCTTTATCTGTATCTATTTTTAGTAAATACTGTGGAAAACTTGCGTCAAAACTCGTAAAGCTGTTTTCAATCTCAGGCCTGGCATTTAATGCATTGATAAATTCATCCGTCACTTGTTGCAATTTTTGTAGATCTCCGCTCCCACTTCTATCTTGTAGTCGCAATTCGAATCCGCTACTATTGCCATATCCTGGCACTGCGGGCGGTGGAAAATATTGTATGCTTGCGTCTTTAAGATGAGCGGTTTTTTCTTGCATCAAAGTAGCCACCTCATCTACTGAAACCGTGCGCTCACTCCATTCATTTAAACTGATCATTGCCATTCCAAAAGATGAGCCAGACCCTTCCGTCATCATACTCCAACCAGAAAGGGTGGAAATATTCTCCACGGCATCTATTTGACCAGCCGCTTTTTGAATTTCGTCCATTACATAATCTGTACGCTCCAAGGTGGCGCCCGAAGGGGTTGTTACATTCACGTATAAAGTACCCTGATCTTCGTTGGGAATGAAACCCACCGGCACCACCAAGCTGGCTCCATAGGTAAGAGCAATAAATAATAAAAGCACACCATAAGTAATAGCCCTTCTATGTACAATCCGCCTAATTAAGGATACGTATCGATCTGAAAAAACATTGTAAGTGGTATTGAACCATACAAAAAATCGATTGATGTTACTTTGTTTTTTCTCTAATTTATGTTCATTTCTTAAAAGCAATACGCATAAAGCTGGCGCCAGTGTAAGAGCATTGATCCCAGAAATAATAATAGCTACGGCCAATGTAAGTGAAAATTGCTTATAGAACATACCAGCAGGCCCGGGCATAAATCCGACCGGTATAAATACAGCTGACATCACTAAAGTTATACCTACTACTGCGCTGCTGATCTCCCGCATTGATTCATAGGTAGCTTGTTTGGCTCCTATGTTTTTTTCTTCCATTTTAGCATGCACGGCTTCTACCACAACAATGGCATTGTCTACAACAATACCGATAGCTAAAACGAGGGCAAAAAGCGTTAGAAGGTTGATTGAAAAGCCAAACATTTGCATGAAAAAAAATGTACCTATCAGTGAAACAGGTACGGCTAAAATAGGAATAACAGTAGATCTGGTATCCTGCAAAAAGATAAACACAACCAGCGCTACTAAAATAAATGCTTCAATAAGTGTTTTTATAACTTCCTGCATAGATGCATCCAAAAACCGACTCACATCATAGCTGATGGTGTAGTCCATGCCTACAGGAAAGCTGTTGGCTTTAAGCTCCGCCATTTTTGACTTTATTTCAGCAATTACTTTACTGGCATTAGAACCTGGTCGCTGTTTCAGCATTATGGCCGCAGATGGACCTTCATTTTCTTTAGATAGCACATCGTAATCCTGAGAGCCGAATTCTATCTCAGCAATTTCTTTTAGTCTCAGGATTTCTCCACTGCTTGTGGACTTAATGGCAATGTTTCCATAGGCTTCAGGCTGATTGAATTTGCCTGTGTACTTTAAAACATATTGCAAAGATTGGGCAGCATCCATACCAGAGCTTTCCCCAATTTTACCTGGAGCCGCTTCGACGTTAGCAGCTCTAATGGCTGCTATGACATCATTGGCAGAGACGTCATAAACCGCCATTCGATCGGGTTTTAACCATACCCGCATGGCGTAATCACGCGACCCCATAATGATGGCAAAACCGACACCATCAATTCGTTTAAGTTCATTTAAGATGTTAATGTCGGTAAAGTTGTACAAAAACATTTCATCAAGATTAGTATCTGTACTGGTGATGTTAAGAAACATCAGCATACTATTGACCTCCTTCTCAATGATTACACCGGATTTAATTACTTCCTCTGGCAATTCATCCAAAACAGCAGTTACCCGGTTTTGCACATTTACCGCTGCCAGATCTGGATCTACACCTACCTGAAAGTATATTTGGATTATACTCACTCCGTCATTTCCGGAGGCTGAAGTCATGTAGGTCATGCCTGGCACACCATTGATAGCCCTTTCCAGTGGTGTTACTACTGCTTTGGCACATGCCTCAGCATTTGCGCCAATGTATTTGGTGGTAACTGTTACCGCAGGAGGCGCTATGTCCGGATATTGAGTAATTGGTAATTGCCCTATTGATAGCAAGCCCACCAGCATGATCAATAGTGAAATAACGGTAGACAGTATAGGTCTACTAATAAATAATGATAACATGATTTGAAAATTGCGGTAAATGAATTAATTCAACTCAAGTATGATATCAGATAAAGGTCTAAATTCAGGATTTATCTCCTGATTCACTTTCACCTGCTGAATACCTTCGTAAATGATTCGATCTTGATCAGTTATTCCATTGTCTACAATATATAAATGTGGTATCTTCAAAGCCGGGATCAAACTTTTCATCACAATTTTGTTTTGATCATCGAGGCAATACACAAAAGTTTTGTCCTGAATTTCAAATGTGGATTTTTGTGGGATCACCAAAACATTTTCGAGTTTTTTTCCAAATCTAATTTTACCAGTAGATTGGTGTTTTATCAAAAAATTTGGATTTTTAAACCTTGCCCTTACAGAAATATTACCAGTGACAATATCAAACTGGCCGTCAATAGTCTCAATTTTACCCTGAGACGTGTGCATGTCGCCAGTAGCCAAAATCAATTGAACACTTTGTTCGCCTTGATCTTTTTTTTGCTCAATAAATTCGTAATATTCTTTCTCCGATAAATTGAAATATGCAAAGATTTCACTATCATCAGACAGGGATGTAATCAATGTACTTTCATCTATTAAGCTACCTACCTTGTTATTGATCCTATTTACCACTCCACTAAAAGGAGCTTTAATTTTTGTATAGGATAAGTTTAATTGGGCGTCCTTCTCTTGAGATTTGGCAACTTCGACTTGTGCTTTGGCAGCTTCGAGCCGTGCACGCACTATTCCCGCTTGTGTGTTTGAAATAATATCATTTTTTAACAATGTTTCTGTACTTTGCATTTCCAACTCCATTGCTTTCAAATCTGCCAAGGCACTTTTACGCTTTGCTTCTGCTTTTAAAACAGCCTCTTTGTATTCCTGATCACTAAGACTAAATAACAATTGACCCTGCTGAACTCGCTGACCTTCGTCAATATGTATGTTTTCCATATAACCGGTTACACGTGAACGTATCTCAACATTGCGAATGGCAGAAATATCCGCAACAAATTCACTGTAATAAATTGTATCGATTTGAATTGGCTGGTATACTGTATAGCTTTCGATTCTATCTTTTTTCTCATTATTTGCATGACCCGTACAAGATATCTGATTTATAGAACCTACCACCAAGAGTAGAATTAATATCTTTTTCATTGTTGTAAATTGAGTAAAATGACAATTAGTTAAAAAAGGACTTTAAGTTGTTTTTAATGGATTGGAATAAAATCAAGAAAGATTATCTGGTGGGATAAAAATGTTTAAGGGGATTAATTTGATAACTTCGATTGTAGCTTTGAATAAAACTACCTCTGCTTGTCTAATAAATTCAAAATAAATTTGAGTATTTACAATTTCGTCAAAATCTACACTTAAGAATACCGTTAAATCTTCATTGTCTTCTTGAGGTTCGGATTCTAATTCTTTGGTGATATCAAAATCTACTTGGCAGTTAATAAGGTTGTCTAATTCTTCTTGAGGAAGAATGGGTGAAAAAATTTCTGAGTCGGTTATTTCTAAGGCACCAAAGTCTGTATCTACTTGATGATACAATAAATATCCTATGCTAAAAAGCATTAATAAAAAATATATAACAAACCCCCTCATAACTACAATGCGCCGAAATTAATTAAAACAATTCAAATTTCCTTAAACATGAGTATAATTATGGATGACCCTTTAGATACATGTTACACTTTACCAACACATTCACCTACACTTAAGGTTAATAGATACAACTACTCCTCAATATCCTGATAACCCAAGCCGGCTGTGTTTAAGACTTTCACATAGGCTATATTTCTTTTTGCTGCCAGATTATTTAATATTAGTAATGCATCAAAAAGCTGTACTTCCCGGGCATTGATCAAAAATAAAGAACTTTCGCCTACTTCAAATCTAGTCAGTTCACCTTCGAGGAGTCTTCGCAGGCCACTGATATTGTTTGAATAAAGCTCAACCTGATCTTCAAGTAATTCCAAGCTGTTAATGTCGGCTTCTAGTTTATTTCGAAGCCTAAGCGATTTCATATCTCTGATATTCCGCTTATAGTCTATTTTAGCTTTTGTCAGCCCCAGCCCGCCTCGCTCCTTTCTAAGAAACAACGGACTTCTAAAAGTAAGACCTACCCGATAGTTGTTTTCTAGAAATGGAGAATCTTCAAATCCGGAAATAGTTTCAGATAAAAAATTGTAATGCAAAGCTAAAACAGGTCTTAATTGCTCAGCTTTCCATCTTCTTTCTAATTCTAATGTTGCCAGGTCAAAATCGGCCAGTTGCAGTTCTGGATGAGTTGCTATCAGTGACCTAAGTTCTGCCTTATCAAATTCAATATCTGGTAAACTCATCACTTCTTGTGGTATACTATTGTCATTAAGCATCATTGGTTGCTGCTCGTTATCCCATAAAAAGTTGCTTAATTCTTGCCGGGCATTAAAAAGTTCGATTTCAACATTTCGCAGTTGATACATTCTGCTAAGTACTTGAGTATATGCTTCAACGGTATCAATGGCTGGCAGATCACCATAAATCACACTTCCCTTTATAGCTTCAAAACGAACTTCAGCCAATCTCACACCTTCGAGCAAAGCAGCGGTGTTTTGATAAGCAGCCGACCATTGCCAGTATGCGTCTGTGGCGTCTAAAAATAAATCATTGAGAATTTGCCTGCGCTCAGCCTGTGTTGCCTCCATATATACCTCAGCCTGGCGAAATGCTAATCTGCGAGGATCCATTGTAAGCCCTTGCAACAGATTTACCGATACACCCGCCACCAACAATCCATCTTGAGGAACATTGCGTTCAGGATTTAAATATACGCCTGAGTTTTGTTCAAACAGTCCTCGTACTTCAACCCCACCCCAGGTTGGAATGGAAACTCCAGCTTTTCGTTTATCATAATAATTGGTGCTATTGAATTGCTTTTGGTCATAATCGGCATATAGCTTTGGATCAAAGTTGCCCCTGGCAATGCGCATCTCTTGCTTACCAAACTCCAGCGTGATATCTGCAATAGAGGCAATGGGGTGATTACTAAAAACCCATTGTAAATAAGCTTCGTAGGTTAGTACCTCCTGTGCCACAGCACGGAAGCCAGTGAGGCCTAATGCAAAAATTAAAAATACATACCTAATCATTTCATGTCCTGTTTTCCACCCGCATCTCCATCCAATGTATAGTAATCGGCAGGGAAACCATTCAATTGTCGCCATATCTCATACCATATAGGCACATCTTGGAGTAGCGCTATGCCATCAGCTCCAGAGCCAATACGCAAGTCTGCCGGCCATGCTTCTTCAGCAGGGTCTTCAATTACCAATACCCGATACAAGTTGTTTACACTTGTAAAATTGTCAACGGCTATAACCACCCCTCCAAAAGTACCATTGGAAAGTTGAGGCCAACCTGAAAACACAATGGCAGGCCAACCGTCAAAGATAAATCGCACCCTATTTCCTGGTTTGATTAATGGCAGGTCTATGGGTTTAACATACATTTCCACAGCCAATTTTGCGTTGGCAGGCATAATACTCACAATCTCAGCACCTTCTTTTATGGTTTCGCCAAGACCAACCTGGATCGCCCGCGTGATATACCCATCCTGTGGAGCAAGTATAAACCGATACCCTGTCCGAATCTGGTAATTTGTATATTGATTTTGTAATTTATTTACAGTGGCTTCGGCGTCAAATTGAGCCGAAAGGGCAGAAAATTTTTCAGCCTCTGCCTTAGCTACTCGATCACGGAAGTCGTTATCTATGGCATTCAATTCTATTTGTGCGGCAATCAATTCATTTTGACTACTTAGCAGAGTGTTTTCGGCCGCTATCACATTGGCCAGCACTTCCTGTAACCTAACTTTTCGAGTTTCAAAATCAGTAAGTGATCTAAGCCCCTCCTGATAAAGCTTTTCAGCCCGATCCACCTGTTCCTTTCCTATGTCGTAATTTACCTTGGCCTGCTCATACCTTATACTATCTGATTGCACTTTCAACTCAGCCATTTTAAGCCGGTTCTGAGCCTGTTCTTTTCGCAATATGTTGTTGGCTCTAAGTGCTTGAATCTGATTTTGCTGCGCATTGGCTTTTTCGGCATAAGATTTCACTGCCATATTTTTGGCATCGACTTGCTGTAAAGTTCGCTCAAGCAGCAATGGATCAAAGTAATCGTCTTTTATTTCTGATATTTTAAGAATGGTATCGCCTTTAAGTACATACTCACCTTCAGAAACATACCAACCCTCTATCCTGCCTGCTATTATAGAATGTATAGTTTGTGGCCGCTGATCAGGACGTAAAGCTGTAACCATGCCGCTAGATCTTATATTCTGTGTCCATGGCAAAAAAACAAAAAGAAAAGCAACCATTAAAAAACCTAATAAAATCCTGATTCGCTTTTTGCTCTGTTGTTCAGGCTCAGTCATTTCCAGGCTTTTTAAGCCTTGGAATGATATTTTTTGTCCTATCTTGTTAAACGAAATATCAAGCATTGTACATCAGATTATTGGTTTAACATTTGAAAATAACCATCACTACTACCATCAAACTTCAGTTGACCGTCATCAATAACCAACACACGATCGGCTCGCTTAATAACATCCGGATCATTCGAAATCATTAAGATTGTCCATTCGCCTTTAAATATATATTCAATGACACGCAACTTGCTTTCTTCATCGAAATAGATGAACATTTCTTCCAGCAACAATGCCCTAGGATTACATACCAAACACCGTACAAGGATAATTTTACTAATAACCGCTTTACTATGGCCTCTGCCTTCAGGCATCAATTGAGTATCGAGCTCGTGAGGCAAATTATACAAATAGCCATCAAAACCTACGAGTTTCACAACCTGTCGTATTTCTTCGTCTGTGATATCTTTACCTAAAGTTATGTTTTCGCGTATAGTACCATGAAAAATCGACTCAAACGATAAGCTATCACCAACCATAGCCCTGTACTTTTCGAGATTCATGGTATCCATCGAGAGACCATTCACAAGGATTCTACCTTCGTAGTCGTCATAAAGCCCTGCCAACAGATCGAGAATGGAGGTCTTCCCACTTCCCGTTTTACCCGTCAGAACAGCTTTTTCACCATGATCCAATTTGAAAGAAACGTTTTTTAAGATGTTGTATTCTTTGCTTCTTGACTTATAATATAAATCCTGAACTTCAAAGCTCAAACCAATCTTATCGGGGGAAAATGATTTTTCTCTACCATGTTGCCTTTCGAGAGGCAGATCCATAACCTTGCCCATTTTTTCGGCAGCAGTTAGGGTATCATAAACTGTTTCTAAAGTAAGAATCAATTTTTCGACCGAGTTTACCACCAAAACGATGATAATCTCTGCTGCCACAAATTGTCCAATGCTTATTTCATTGTTGATAAGTAATAAACTTCCTACAATCAATAAAGAAGAAACAATAAGTATCTTGAATATAATAAGTACCTTATATTGAAAGACCAGAACACCAAAATGGCGGTTTCTGAAGTCCACATATTTTTCTAATAGCTTATCGATTTTGATAAATGGTAAGTCTGAATTCCCGCCAAGTTTAAAAGTACTTAAGGTTCGTGCAATTTCTTCTAGCCAAAAAGCAACTTCATATTTAGCAGTGGATTCATTGAGTGCAGTGTCCATGCCTCTTGGACTGGTAAAATAAAATATCAAATAAAGTATAAAGATAAGTATTACCCCAAAAATGATGAAAAACGGATGGTAAATGGACAAAAGTATGAGTCCGAATATGACTTGAATAGAAGCTGTAGAAAAATCGACTAAAAGCTTTGCCGTACCTTTTTGAAGTGTAACGGCATCGAAAAATCGGTTGACAAGTTCTGGTGGATATTTCGTGCGGAGCTCATCTAATTTTAATCGTGGAAGTCTAAATGCAAATCCAAATCCTGCTTTTACAAATATTCGCTGCTGTAGCTTCTCTGTCATATACAACTGACTTATTTGCAAAAACCCACCAAAACCTATACCCACCGCCACGATCACTACCATCACTATCCATGACGTACTAATGCGCCCAGCTAAGATAAAACTAAAAATCGCTTGTATACCTAAAGGTAAAGATAGTGATACCAAGCCATTGAGTATAGAATAGAAATAAATGCCATATACCTCTTTTTTTTCTTCACGAAGTAGTTTTAAAAACCGTCGCAAGGGCGTTAATACCGTATCAGTTTTCATTTTTTAGGGCGTTAAATACGAGATTCATAAAAAATTCAAGCTTAACTTCATCGCTTCCACCAAACTCATTGTAGGCGGGCAAATGATGTGTATAATACGCCTGCAAAATACTCGATTGTATCAAGGTGGAGACCAAAGTTTTAGGAAAAGTGTAATTTGGATTGATCTCTGAAATAATACTAGTAATTCGCTCCATCATTTTGCTATAGCTAGAAAAAAATCCATTTTTATATTCTTCGTCAACTTCTTTGGTCATAAAAATCTTGAGCGATTCATCTACCACAAGTTTTTGTAGCAAGATAAGATTCATATAATCATTACTTTTTACCAGAGGCCCTTTTACGATTAGCTTTATGGCTATTTCTAATCTTTTGTAGGGGCTATCGAGATTCGCTGTGGCAAATACAAGGTTATGCTCCAAAAAGCCCCAATACCATGAGACAAGGAAAAAGAGCAATCTGTGCTTATTGTCGAAATACCGATAAATAGCCGATTCGGTGCTGCCAATTTTTTCAGAAAGTTTCTTGAAGGTAAAGTGTTCAATTCCAACCTCTTTGATTAGTATAATGCTGCTGGCAATAATATCTTTGCCTAAATCTGAGCTGAAAGGATCTTTAAGGTAAATATTTTCATTCACCTCAATTTTTAATTTTTGCAACAGATCTTCCATATAATGAGTATTACAAGCTGCAAAACTACAATACTATTGATAATGTTTATAATAATATTCTAATTGTTTGTAATACTCACAAAATTCTAACCTTTTTTTAACCAAATTGGATGTCACAATAAAAGCCAACACATTTCACGATGGAATATATACGCTTTTTATTGAGAATATGCGGAGTAGATGAAAACGAGTGTGAGTATTGAGTGTGAGTATGGAGGTACAAAACACTTTTGTGTGAGTCTTTAGTCTCTCAACTCAAGACTCACACTCAAAACTGTTTTGTGGAGCCGCGGGGAGTCGAACCCCGGTCCAGCTAGAGAACCCGATGCGCCTTCTACATGCTTAGCATTGCTTGTTTTTCGGATTAGGCAAGGTGCAAAACAAACCTAGAACTAACCTTATTTGCGATTGATCTCAACAGTACATCACAAACCTGCACTGTCCAGCTCTGCATTTCGATGCCTCGTACAACCCGGCAGAGCATGGGGCTGAGGAGACATGCTCCACTAATTAGTTATAATTAGGCAGCAAGGGCGTAGTTTTCTTCGCCGTTTATATAGTTGTTGAAAGTTTGTGTTAACGGGTAATTCTTACAAACCCCGACATGCTTACACACGACCTACATCTACTGTCAAGTCCGGTCGGCCCCAGAAATCAAAGAACTAAATTGCTTGCAAAGCTAATGATTAAGTACGGTATTGCAATAATTTAGTTCTTCTCATTCGAGTGGATTTATTTAGGCTTCATCGGCACTGGGACCATAGCTACCAGGTATAGGCACATCCAATAATCGCAGGTATACACCAAGCTGGGCTCTATGATGAATCATTTGGCTTACTGACATTCGAAGTGCATCACCTTTTGTGGTTTCCCAATGTATTTCATCGCCCGTTTTCAAAACCCAAGACTCTTCGAGGACTGCTTCTTTGGATTGTGTTAAGCAACCTGTGGCTTCCTCCATACCTTTATTCATAAACTTAATCAGGTCTTTGCTACTACGGAAGGTTGGAGGTTGATAAGGCGAAGCAGCGAAATCAAGCACATCCATATTGAGACTCATGTTTACCCAGTAAGGCAACTCTGCAATGTGATTGGCAAGTGTTACAATGTTCATACTCTTGGTATGAGGCTGCCAGTCATATTTGTCTTTTGGTATACGCTCCAGCATTTTGCGGGTAATGGCTGCTTCTTCTTCTAGTTCTTTGAGATACAGATTTAATACGTTCATTTGCTTTAGATTTTAGTGATAGCACAAATGAACAGGTAGGTAGTGACAGCCTTGTGTCAGTAGTGAAGTGTTTTTTTTGTAAAAAGAAAATTAAGTTAAAGCTTTTAATTCATCAACATCAATCAGGAAGTTTTTAGCAATAGATTGTACCAATGTCTTTACTTGATTTTGCAATCTTTCGGGTTCTATAATTTTCACCTTGTCGCCAAACATCAGTAGCCAACGTGCAAAACCAAGCTCGAGTTCATCTGTCCAAAAAGTTAAAGTAACACGATTTCCATTGAATACCTCTGTTTCCAACCCAAAGTAGTAGCTACGCTCTTTTATATACTTAAAAGTGGCTTTGTCGATTTCGATTACCACTTTCGTTTTTACATGTTCAGCCCTATTTAATTCACGTATTTCATCAAGGCTTCTATGCTTTCTCGTATGTGCCACCTCCGTTAAAGAAATGTCTTTCATACGATCGGCTCGAAATTGCCTGTACGCCCTTCGTTTAAGACAATAACCGATTACGTACCAATATTGATTTTCATGAAACACACCAATTGGTTCTATTTCACGCCAAATGGGTTCGTCAGAAAAAAAAGCCTGGTAGTGCATTCGAACAATTTTTTGAGTGGCAATGCTGCGAAATAAAATATCCAGCGTGGTAGGCAACGATTCGTTGATGGCTGCATGTTGTGGATTAATTTGAACATTCTTTTCCAGCTTATCTATCATATCCTTTTCAGCATTCCGCAATACTGATTTGATTTTTTCCATCGCAGATCTGTAGTGCCCACCTATACTTTGATCTGTAAATTTTTGCATCAACTTTTCTGATGCCACAAAACTCAAGGCTTCCTGAGGGGTGAACATTACAGGAGGCAACCTGTACCCATCCATTAGGCTATAACCCACACCAGCTTCACTGATTATTGGCACGCCAGCTTCTTCAAGTGTTCTAATATCTCGGTAAACTGTACGAATGCTTATGTCGAATCGCTCGGAAAGCTGCTGTGCGGTAATTACCCTTCGAGTTTGCAGTGAAATTAAAATGGCTGTAATGCGATCAAAGCGGTTCATGAATTTCCTTTTGCGTACTTTAGACTTACTAAGATAATAAGCATTCCTCAGTTTGAAAACTATGGTGTACGAATCTCAAACAATGAAATGGTGGTTGGCCGCTGGCACAACCACGGCATAGGGGCTTCGTGGTGGTGAAAGGGGTTTATTAGAATTATTGAATTTGTTTGGCCGTACTAGGATAGTATGCAAAGTTCATTTCAGAAACTTTGGATAAACGCTCTTCGAAAAAGTACTACCACGGCCAAAAGATAGACCAACCTTGAAAAGGTGGTTGGCCGCTGGCACAACCACGGCATAGGGGCTTCGTGGTGGTGAAAGGGGTTTATTAGTTCTATTGAAGTTGTTTGGCCGAACTAGGATAGTTTGCAAAGTTCATTTCAGAAACTTTGGATAAAGGCTCTTCGAAAAAGTACTACCACGGACAAAAGATAGACCAAACTTGGAAAGGTAGTTGGCTGTCGGCACCACCACGGCGCAGGGGCTTCGTGGTGGTGAAAGGGGTTTATTAGAATTATTG
>DAIQNU010000051.1:0-13971 GCA_036788235.1 Cyclobacteriaceae bacterium | reverse complement strand
AGCAACAAAAGGAGGCTTTAATTAAGAAAAAGTCGATGATATTAGACGCTATAGAAAAGCTCCAAAACTCCTATACAAATCAGGTGTTAAACAGTTATGAAAATCCACTCATTTTTGTGGATGAACTCAAAGTACATTTTCAGGAAAAGATCAGAAAATTAGAAAAAAGAACCCGAAAAATAAGAAAGCGCTGATTCTGAGCAAATACTCAAAATCAGCGTTATAACAATGTTTTATTTTATAATACAAGTATATCAGAACCAACCAGCTCCATAATTGTAAAATGGCCAGGGAATCCCAATCAGAATTAATACCAGACCTGTCAAAAACCATATAAAGGTTTTCTTAAATTTCGACTCATCATCCAAGGTTTTCTTCACTTTGACATGGCCAATGGTAATTACCGCTACAGCAATGAGCATAATCGTGATATGCTCTACCAAAAAGAATCTTAACGCAGCCACTTTCATGGACTCCGCTGCAAAAACAACCTTTGGACTGATGAAATAGAGTATCAATCCAAGTACCAATTGTATGTGTGTAAACACCATGGCGAAAAGACCTATTTTTCGGTCACCTGCGGTATAAGCCTGGCTTTTTTGCCATTTTATCAAGGCATTTACTACTGCAGCTACTAAAAGTAGCAACAAAATCCATCGAAGACCCGAATGGGCATGCAATAATCCATTATACATAATCTATATTTGTTTAGGTTTGTTGTGTTGGCATTACCAACAGTTCATTCACGTTTACATGAGCAGGCTGCGAAATAGCATAGTAAATCGCATTAGCAATATCTTCAGAACTGAGAGGATGTACACTGTTTTTTCTTTGACTTACCCCTGCAAGTGCCACATCATCCGTAATGGTTGATAGCAATTCTGTATCTACAATGCCTGGTTCAATAGCGGTTACTCTTATATTTTCAGTTGTGGCTAATTCTTGACGTAAGCCTTCAGTAAAAGCGCCTACTGCAAATTTAGTTGCACAATAGACCGAACCTGCCGGAAAAACTCGTCGGCCAGCAATCGAGGATATATTGAGGATATGTCCACTTTTGTTTTTTCGCATATCAGGCAACACGGCAGCAGTACAATAGAGCAATCCTTTAAGATTCACATCAATCATTCTATCCCATTCATCTACCTTCAGATTTTTAATAAATGACAAAGGCATGAGGCCAGCATTATTAACCAAAATATCGATGTGCCCATAAGCTGAAAGTACTTTTTGCGCCATAGCTTCAACTTCCTTACGCTGTGTCACATCCAGCGATACCACCAAAGCCTCGCCTCCATTTTCCGCTATTTCTTTTTGCAAAGTGTGGAGTCGATCGATTCTACGGGCTGTTAATACTACCTTGGCTCCATGCATCGCCAAAAGCCGGGCAGTTGCAGCTCCGATTCCACTAGAAGCACCCGTAATTATGGCTACTTTGCCTTCAATACTTGTCATGTTGTTTAATTTTTTCGACTAATTCTATCCTCGGGTAAAAGTAAGATTTTTTTCATCAGACAATGCAATATTATACATATATCCACTGCCATCAAAAGCCCGCAGATCTTCAGGTTTTTCAATTCGGTTTTTAAGAATAAAAGCAGCCATTTCTCCTCTAGCTCTTTTTGCCCAAAAACTCACAATTTTATAGCTACCATTTTTATTGTCTTTGAAGATAGGGGTAATTATGTCGCCCTTTATTTCAGATTTTTCAACTGCACTAAAGTATTCATTGGAGGCAAGGTTTACCAATGTCCCAGTATCTGCCTCTTCCATGCTTTGTGCTATTGTATTACTTACTTTCTTTTTCCAGAATTGGTATAAGTTTTGGCTTTTACCAATCTTTAATTTCGTACCCATTTCGAGCCTGTAAGGCATGATGAGATCAAGCGGCCTCAATACACCATGCAGACCTGATAGTATCCGCAAATGATCTTGAGCATAACGAAGATCGTCGGAATCAAGAGTCTGGGCGCTTAGTCCATCATAAACATCCCCATTAAAGGCAAAAACGGCTGGTTTGACTTGCTGAGAATCATAAGGGATTTTCCATGCCTGAAAGCGATCTACGTTGAGTTGCGCTAAATTTTCACTTATATCCATAAGTGACATCAAGTCTTTAGCCTTTTTCTTTTTTAGAACCTGGGCAATTTTTATAGATTCTTCAGAGAAAACAGGTTCGGTGGTTAATGGCGCGCTGTATGAAGATAAAAAGTCAAGGCTTTTGGCCGGAGATAATAATGTAATCATGATATAGCTAAAAATCTTTTGCTTGCAAAACTACTGGTTTGCTACAATTGTTAGGCAGAATTAAAACGAAGATTAAGATTTTAATTTTTGAGATGGGGATAAAGAAAAAACCATTCCAACGGGTTGATGAAATGGTCTTTCTTGCAAATTTGGGTAAGCTTATGTGTTTATACTTGGGCTGCAAACTTATGATCAACGTTTGCGAAATAAATATAGTAAGGCTGTCTTACCACTACATTACTTAAAGCTTACAAATGGGTTATCCAAGGGTTATCTTCGGGTTATTTAAACTTTCATTAATGTATTTATATTGAGATAATCGTAGTTTATATAAAGTATCATTGAATATTATGTATCAAAAAGGTGTAAAATATTAAAATATTGTAAATATTCTACACAAGAATAATATTTGGTATTTTATTGAAAAAGCGATCTAATATTCTGTAATTATTTAGAAATGGAAAATAATTTAGGCTGAGCGTGTTGCTTTAAAAATAATTGATGCTACTTTAAATGTGGTTGGGCGTTAGCAAAACCATGGCACAAAAGATTAAATCAACCTTAAAAGGATGGTTGGCCGTTGGCACAACCACGGCGTAGAAAGGTTAAAACAAACTTGAAAATTCTGTCTATCGTCTTTTGTCTTATCACTCATCACTCATCACTAATCTCTCAATCCTCAATCCTCACCCCTCATCCCTCATTCCTGATTAACAGCTCCAGACTTTTATCGTATTTCTGACTGTAAAACTGATAATAGGTGTTCGTGAAAACTTCAAAACTATAGCGTGCGTAATGAATGTTATCTTGGTTGAGCAAGGCTTTAAGTTTGATTTTTATGGCATCTTCATTTACAGGATCGGAAAGTAAGACCCTATCGGCGATAGCAATACAAAGCTCAGCTTCAAGGTTGGTATCCAGAATTGTTGCATACTTAATTAATATATCGATTACTTGGTAATCTACTTCCGACTTAAATTCCTCCATCCAAGGATAGCTTTCATTACCACCCGCTAATCCTGGTTGAACCAATTCGAAAATTTGATGCATAGCATTTTTATCGATACCACTACCTGCTTTGTCAAGGAGCTGAAGGCATGTGCAATAGTCGCATTTCGCGGGTTGTGTGAGGTGCATTTTCCAAACATCGCGAGCAAACTGAACCTCGAAACCTTGCATTTTTTCCAAAATAATTCTCAGTTTCCTGATACTTACACCCCTACTATTTTTAGCACTGTGACTGTCATAACCTGGCCACATAATATCTGTAAGGTCATTGGTACTGATACCTTTATGGTGGCTTTTTGTGTACATTAGCAACAATAAGAAAAGTTGCTTCAGCTTAGGTGTAAATTCATCAGTAATATCCTGACCTAGATTATCAAATGCTTTAAATTCTCCAAATATCCTTATGCTGTTGCTTTGATCCATAGCATCAACCAGAATTGGCAAACTTGCTTTGTTCTCTTTTCTTCTAAGCGCTTTTTTAATAAGGTTATAAGGTTTTGCTTTACTTTTACCTTTAAATCTGAACCAATACAAGGCAAAAGCAGCCAAAATAAAAACTATACCTGAATATATAAGAATACTGCGAAAACCCGGCAGAAAAAAAGATGGCTTAATAAGCAAAGCTTGAGTATACAATCCCCAAACTTCATTTTCGCTCAGTGGCCGATCCCAAATGGCCAAATCATCCAGCAGGCCTGTGTAATTTGATTTATGAAAAAATGCAGCATCGCCAATAATGATGTCTTCTTTACCTTGGTATGGCGGATGCCCTAAAGATCGGTTGTCGAGTCTGCCATTTACAAAAATTGATTGTTCTCCATTGAATTTGTTATATCGCCAAACAATGTGGTACCACTCACTATCCTGAACGTGTGTTTTGCCCTGGGTATCATTGGTCCAAAATCCAAAATAAGGTTTATTGTCGCGTAGAGTAAGGTGTATACCTTCCTGATATGAAATTACTGTGGTGCCCAAAATACTATTATCAGGATTTTTGGTAGGATTCGTATTAACCCATGCAGCAACAGTAAAATCATGGTTGCGTAGACTTAATTTTTCTGCCTTAGGTAAAATAATAGATGTTTCACCTTCAAAAGCTGCGACAACTCCCCTATTGTCATCCTCTATAAATTTGAGTTCCGTGGTTTTACCATGAAATTTATTGGCACTATAATCACGTGCATCACCATCAAAGGGGTAATAGGCCATAAGTCCATCTGATATATCCAGCGGAATGGCTAAAAAGTTTTTTATTTTGCTTTCTTCGGGGTCATCATAGATAGCTTCCTCTGGCATAAATCTAAATCCAGGACTTGTTGGTCTTAATTCGATTTTATCTCCTGGTGCCACCGGGAATGAGAATTTTCCACTAGTCACACAATTATCCCGGTTCTTCCATCCTACATAATCCAAAATTTGTTGGTTATAGGTAATAGTCCCGGTTATGGTTTTGAGTCCAGACAACAAGTTTTTGGTAGCCACCATCACAGGCACAAAGTAGTCAAGCATAATGAAGTTGGGGACTTTGCCCGAATTTCTCCAAACTTCAAGACAATGCGTGACTAAATACGGATTGGTACTTGGCGCCAACATTAATTTTTTCTCGGCATTGCTTCCTTCCGGAAAATTGAAATCATTAAGGATCAATAAATTGTTTTTAGGGTCGCCTTTTAAAAATTCTCCCTTAAATGTCGGCGCTTCAAAAAGTGAAAAGTATGGCTCTACGGCATGATCCCAAACATAGTGAATCCATGTTGGTTGCGCTGGTGTGTAGTGTATACTAAATAAAACCAGTCGCTTGTTCCGGCGAATCATTTCTGCCACAGTTGGCCAAGGCTCACCAGGCTTTAATTCATACAAATAATCAAACAATTTTGTTTCTCGAAATGCTTGTTCAAGCCCACTGGTATCACGACCGAAATCGAGAAAAAGTGTTAAAATTAAATTGGGATTTTGCGAAAGATGGTCGCGAATTGTATCAAGACAAGACATAAAATCTTCGCTACCCACTGGCTTCAAAATGAGAAGCAAAGAATCATTGACTGGCTGTAATTTAAATCTGAAACCTCCAACCCCGGCTTTGAGCAGTTGACTTATGCTACGTTTTTCTTGCTTGCCCGAATCGCCTCCAGAATAATTCGAAATGACAGAAATGAGTTCGTCAAAGGTTTTTTGTCGGTTTTTTTCAATGTTCTGACTATTTGCAGGAACACCTGAAAACACCCATAGCCATACAATCAAAATAGATACACAACGAATGGGATTCACCCTCATATGCTACATATAAATATCTCCACCCGAAAATTGGCAGAGCCTGTTTACCCTTTGTCCACAATTTTATGCAATAAAATATCAATTAAATCTAGTTAATCTGTAATATAACTACACATGACTCTATCTAAATGCTATTCTAGCTCAAATAAACGATTCTTTTATGAAATTGTAAAATAATTGGTTGATGAAGGAAAAGTGAATTAGAGTAAATGCAATTCAATTTTTTGGGAAAAATTTTTCATCATATTCATAGATAGGAGCGTGCATTGTGTTTAATGCTATTGCATAGAATTTTAATGCTGATTTTATAGTGACTTCTGGTTTGTAATAAATATAATAGCCTTATTATAAACGATTCAATTTTAATATTCATTCTTGTCCTGGACCCATGCTTATGGATTGCGGTTTTTGAGGCAGCGAACCGCATATCCTCTTGTCTTGTAACCAGGAATATTTGGGTCAGGATTTTCAAAAACATTTATACTAAGACCACCAAAATTAATATTAGTAGTAGCAAAATATGCATTGGTATCAATATTTGGAGAAGAAGTTGATGTCCACCAAAACCCAAAATTTCCAATCGCGAAAAAAGCGCCATTCGCAATACGCTCACCACCAGGCAACAAAGACAAACCAAAATAGTCATTACCATAATGAGTATCGCTGCTTTGCCATCTTGGATGCTCTGATGTATTACATTCCCGATCATGAAGTGAGCCCTCCTGAAGGCATGATTTGAGATAGTTTCCAATATTATTGTTATTAATTTCTAAATAATTACTAACAGCATATTGCCATAATTCTATCCAGTCTTCATTATCTGGCACGCGCCAACCATTTGGGCAAAGCCCACGTTCATCGACAACAGCATACCAGTTGTATAGATTTCCATAAGCATCCGAGACTTCAGCTGGACTGTTCAGACCTTCTATTAGTCCGTACGAATACACCGCATATGCTCCTTCACTGGTTGTCGACCATTCTACATTGGATAAATTGCCCGGAATCGGTGTACCGTCATTATATCGGGTAGCGCGAAGATTTTCTTTCATCCATTCCTGTGCACCAATAACAACTGTTGCATACACATTGCCTTCAATATCGGCCATTGTGCCGGGTGCCGTATAGCCATCGAGGGTAGCACTGATTCTTAAAACTGATTTCTCACTATAGATATGGGGAAAGCTCGCCAATCCATCCCATGCTACCTTAATCAAATGGTCGGATGGCGCTATTCTATTGAGGGATGCATCAAGATAATTGGGCAATATTCTTTCATAATTTTCATTGCCTTCAAAACTCACATCCATAATAACATTATACAAGCTTGAAGGCATACCAGTTAGCTTGAAACTAATGTCCACCATGCCGCTGCCATCGCTTCGTTGTAGAACCTCGAGCTCAGAAATGGTTCCAATCTGCGCGAAATGAATGCCGGGTATGAGTAATAATAAGAAGAAACAGAAAACAATCCTTTTCATTTGACAGAAAAAAGAAATCTTTATAAACGTGTCGACCTGTTTATTTGGCTTAATTACAAGGATGTTATCAGTTGGTAAACATGAAATTTCCATGGTGCTATTTTTAAATTTTTCTTATTATTTCTGAACAATCAATCTTCGTACATAAGTACCAAAAGCTGTTTCGATACTGAGCATGTATATGCCTGGGATAAAGTTTTCTGTACTAATCTGTATTGATTGATTTTTTGGTTTGGTTATGTACACTTGCTTACCCTGCATATCCACTATTCGAAGATCTGAAATAGTTTCATTGGCAGTTATATAGAATTGGTTTGCAGCAGGATTGGGAAAAATCAAAAGATCCATAAAATCCAAATCATCCAAGCTTGTTATCAATTCTGCATTGGCATAGAGTATAATGTCTTGTGCTGGCATGAAAAAGCTATAGCTACTTTCGGTTGAAAGCACTAAACCTTGCTCATTTGTCCAGCTAATGAAATTGTAGCCTTTTTTTAAGCTCACAGAAACAGTGACCTTTTCATTAAAATAATAGTTACTCTCTCCGATCACCTGTTCAAATGATTCATTAGGAAATGATTTTAGGGTTAAACTAAAGCCATCTCCTAAGCGTGCATTGTAAAGAAATGGTGTACTTTCAGCCACTACATTTTCCAAAGGCCGGGTATTGAATTTAAAAGTCGCTAACACAGTACCAGACACTTGCGCCTGTGCAGTGGAAAACCAAAGCATCAGGGTAAAAGTAAAAACCAATAATTGAGTGATATGCTTAATCATACGTACATCTTTGTTGTTTCTCAATTTGCTTCAATATTTTTGGCTATCGCACTGCTTCAATCGCTTTACAATTATAAACCTGAATAAGTATTTCCCACTCTAGCAAAGTTCCTTAACATTTTTTAGAAAAAATTCAGGGTAAATACCTAAAATTTAAGTTAGGGGAAAACCATGAGTTTTTTAATTCGGATATGCTACTGCAAAGGGTATTTTGGGATGCTATGTCGTTTTTAAGAGGTCTGGAAATTGCGAGCAAAACGTTCCTGGTCGCTAAAAAATGTAATAGCAAACTAAGATTATTATACAAATAGAAATAAAGAAATAAAATACCCTAACTGGCTATCTCTAATCTGGAGGACAATAGCCCTCAGCCAAAGCACAAAAGGAGGAAATTTGTTCTTTAATCCATTTTGCATTCTTTCCATTTTCAGAAGCCATTAGCGATGCAACTTCTGGTGCGATCCTAATACTTTCTTTGGCATCTAAAAACAACATACGTGTTCTGCGTGCCAAAACATCTTCTAAGGAAATGGCCATTTCTTCTTTTACAGCCCAGAGCACAGCGATTTTGAGATATGGAAATACAGAATTAATGGGCTGTCCCAATTCAGGTCTGGCTTTTATAAGTGCATTGAGTTGTGGCCAATCACTTCCGTACCATGGCATAGCCAAATCACCTTGCCAGGGAGAAAAACCATGAATGGGCAGTTGTTCTGTTCGGCTTTTTACTGCTTTGAGTTGACTAATTTGAGCTGCTTTATCTATAATATCTACCCCCATTTGCCTGTAGGTCGTCCATTTTCCACCTATCACTGACAAAAGCCCAGAAGCTGAAATAAAAATCTTATGTCCACGAGATATCTCTTTGGCTCTTGTTGCGTCAATTTCTTTAGGCAAAAAGGGTCTTAGGCCAGCATAATGGCTTTTGATATCTGCTATTTGAGGTTTTAAATTCAGATATTGGCCGGCTAAGTTTAGAATGTTCTCAATTTCGTCTTTTCCCGGCTTGGGCTCCAACTGGTTTTCACTCAGTTGCGTATCTGTGGTTCCCAGAATTACACGGTTATACCAAGGTACAGCAAAAAAAATCTTTCCATCATCTGTCTGTGGTATCAATAGTGCATGCTCCCCAGGTAAAAACTTTTGATCAACAACAAGGTGGACTCCCTTGCTGGTTTTAAATACGGGCTTAGTTTGTGGGTTATCAAGCTTGAGAATGTCTTCTAAAAATACTCCTGTCGCATTTATTACTACTCTAGACTTTATTTCATAGTGTTTATTGTGTAGAACATCCAAAGCCATTACTCCAGCCAGCATGTCACCTTTCTTAATCAGACCGGTTACTTTCATGTAATTGATTACAACGCCCCCATGATCGGCACTAGTTTTAGCTAAGCTAATTGCCATACGCGCATCGTCAAACTGTCCATCATAGTAGCTGAGGCCAGCTCTTAAATTTTTTTGGTCAAGGGTCGGCAGTGCTTCAAGCGTTGCTTCTCTCGATAGACTATCTGAGGCTCCCATTCCGAGTTTTCCGGCCATCAGATCATAGAGCTTGAGACCAAAAGAATAATAGGGGCTATCCCACCAATCATAAGCCGGAATTACAAATGCTTTGCTTTGAACCAAATGAGGTGCATTGTGCAGCATAAAATTGCGCTCCCGCATTGACTCAAACACTAGCCTGATGTCGCCTTGCTCAAGATAATGCACACCACCATGCACCAATTTTGTGCTTCTACTCGATGTTGCTTTGGCAAAATCACTCTGTTCTAATAGTAAAGTGCTATAACCCCTGGATGCGGCATCTACGGCAGCACCGAGTCCTGTAGCTCCACCACCAATTATGAGTACGTCCCAAGGGCTGCTTCGTTCTTCAAGCGCCTGTATCATTACTTTGCGCTGCATCTTTTGAAGGTTGTTTAGTTTAAAAAATCAGTATTTGATGAAAGTCAATGGTTAAAAATATAAAATACCGAAACAAAATATTATTATGAAGCAATAAACTCAATTTACTTTGAGCAACATTTCAAATGAATGATAAATAAAAATCCAAATACCAAACCCTCTTTTATCAGTATTAAAATACTTATATAGCTTTACTATTCGCACAGCAAATACTAAACTCTTATTCCGATATTACTTTCTTCATTTTCTAACAACTAATTTTATAACTAATCACTGAAAACTATTCATTTTCCTCATAATAGTAGGAGTAATCAATACCTTTCAGATACATTTCCCTGCTATCAATTTGGTTGGTTAGCGCATTTGCAAGTAAAGTTTTAAGCATACTACTGTCAATGGTACTTTTTACCATTGCGTTCATATATTCGTTTTTTCCAATCTTACTCCAATCCACGCATTTTTTTAAGCACTTTTTCAATATCAAGTCAAGCCATATTCGGGTACTTCTGCCGTTACCCTCCAAAAATGGGTGGGCAATGTTCATTTCAACATATTTGTTGACGATTTCGTCAAAGGTGGTTTCGGGCATTTTATCAATCTCTTTTAAAGTGGCATCAAGAAATCGTGCCATTGCAAATTGAAAACCACCTTTTGAAATGTTTTTTTGCCTGATTTGTCCTGCAAAATCATACAAGCCACCAAATAAATAGGCGTGAATTTGTTGTAAACCGTTGGTGGTGCCTACTTCTAAATTGACAATAAAAGAACTATCAAAAAGGGCATAAGCCTTGGTTTTGCTTTTACCGTCTATGCTTTCATCACTATAAGTAAACCATTCGATAAATCGATTAGCTTTTGTGCCGGGAAAAGTTTTGCCTAAGGCTATGATACCATCATAGTCCAGCATATCAGACAACCGTTTTTTGCCATCAGGGGCAAGAATTTTCAACTGGGTAGTGGCACTAACCACTTGATTGCCTTCTTTCTTTAGTTTGGCTTTCAGGTATTTCCAATAGTTTCGGGTTTTGTTGTAGTCATTTTGGTCGGTTAGCACGGCAACTATATCCAACACCGAAAACCACCACTTGGCATTTCTTTCGTCCCACAAGGCTCGTACCTCACGGTCGTTAAAAAAACGAATGGATATTTTTTGCTGCTCTTTCATTCGTCTGAACTATGATTTATTTGATTTTGATAGACTTTGTTTTTTGGATCATCTTGTAATTTCTTCAATATGTGCTTAGAAGTGTACTGAAAAGCCTTTCCTGCACAGTGGTTTTCGCTTATAAGCATTTCAAAAAGATATTCAATTTTGCTTAAAATTCTTCATATTTTACAAGAACTTTATCTTTTGAAGGCCTTAAAGCTAAATCAAGCCTTCTTAAAATCGTCAGTGATAGCATAACATCTTGACACTTCGTTTTAGGGAAATTATTTATAAGGACATCCTCTACAACGGATCAGATGAGGCACACAAAGTCTAAGGCTGCTTTACGACTAAATCTTCATGCGTCACCAAAAATGGAATATTAGCCGTGGCAAACGCACCATTACCATCATAAATATAGGCAAACAATCGGTACATGCCAGTATCAGCGGGAATACGCACCGAAACCATATTTAGGTCTTTAGGATCCAAAATTCCATCTATCGACGGAGGTTTTTGTTCTCCATCGCCACCATAAGGAAAATCAAGCCCTTCATGCAATATTTCCCACCTAAAAGTTAAGGTGTCACCATCTGGATCGCTGGCACTTAAGCTGGCCATTACTATTTCATTGGGTGCAAAAACTGGATTGTCATAGGCGCTTTTTTCATTAATACGCATGGCATGAATGGCTGGTGCGTGATTATCTGGCCAAGTGCCAGTCCATACATTTCTCATCACATTCACTGAAGCTGTTTCTAGGCCATTTTCATCAAACATGCCAAACCAGGTATGGGTGCGCTCTTGATGTTGGTGCCATAGAAAAACATAAGAACCCAGGCAACGCTCTACATCGGTGAGAATGGTTTTTTCATATCTATATTTATAATCATGGGCTTTTTCAGTACTACTTTCTTCGATAGGCACTCCCCATTGTGTGTTAGGCACTTGCCAGAAACCTGTTGGCCCCCACTCTGTAAATACATAGGGTTTAGTCCAACCAAATTCCCTGAGCCAAGCGGGTATTTTATCCAGATCTCCGTACTCGTTCACACCCAAAAGGTCAATGTTTGGACATTTTTCATTGAGTATTTCAATTTTTTGAATGTTTATAGAGCCAACTACAGTAAGCACCGGATGATATGGATCAATGGATTTTATCTCCTTGGCTAGGTCATTTACAGCATCCCAGACTTTCAGATTATAGCTATGATTTCCCGGAATAAAATCAAGTTCATTGCCCAGTGACCACATAAGTATTGCAGGATGCTTTTTGTATTTGTTCACCATTTCGATGATTTGCTTGTGCTGCAGCGCTACGGCATCCCTATTATTATAATCCATACCATCGCGCTGCGCTTTTACAGGCAGATTGTACAAAACACTCAAATCAAGTTTGTGAACTTCATTCAATTCTTTGATATCCATTTGCCCTTTTCTGATGGAGTTACCACCGTATGCTGCCAGGCGTTCAAGATACTTGTCAAAAACTACTGCTCCTTTAATAAAGTAAGGCTCTCCGCCCCTGTACAATATGTAGGTTTGATCTGCTTCACGAATTTCTACAGCTATAGGCTGTTTGGGTCGGCAACTTGTGCTTGCCAATACTATACATACTAAGAACCAAATACGCATTGATGATCGGAGGTTTTACAATAACAAAGGCGAAGATAGTTGCCCTTAGCCTAAAAACCATAAAGAAAGCTCCGACATGTCTGCCGGAGCCCCCTCATTTTTTATCATTTAATGCATTAGCTATAAAACATTGTCAAATGCCCACGCAAAGCCTTGCTAAACTAAGCCTGTTCATCGACGACCTTTGCCATAAAGAGGCCCATAATTATGGCAAGCCCTATAATCAGCACCTTCAGCATCCATACCATGCAGGCTCCATGCACTTGGACGATAAATGCTATCCTCATCTACATTGTGCATATTGACAGGTATGCGCAACATACTACACAGAGCGATCAATTCTTTGCCAAAATGGCCATAACTGAATGCACCATGGTTAGCGCCCCAATTGGCCATTACTGAATATACATCTTTAAATGGTCCTTTGCCGGTAGTTTTGGGTACAAACCATGTGGTTGGCCAGGTAGGATCGGTGCGATCATTCAAAATATCATGTACATTTTCGGGAAGCTCTATGGTCCACCCTTCTGCAATCTGCATAACAGGGCCAATGCCTTTGAGTAAATTGATTCGTGACAAAGTCACTGGCATACCACCACGTGTTTTAAAATTTGATGAAAAACCACCACCTCTAAAATACTCTACATTGGCAGGTGGCCATTGTGTAGCTTGTAAACATTGTTCAGCTTCACTTTCAGAAATTTCCCAATAGGGCTTCATTACGGGTTTTCCATCTTTGCTTTGCTCACCTGTGCCATCAAGTGAAGAACTTCCTGAATTAATGAGGTGAATGAATCCGTCTTTGGCTTTTCCTTCTGGTTTATACTTTGCTACACGTTCTACAGCAGCCGGACTCCAGTAGGTTCGTACATCTGAAAAAACTTGTGCCTGTCCGGTAATCAAATGACCAAAGAGCATATTAATGGCATTCAGACAATCATTTTCGGTGGCCATCATGTAGGGCTGTCTTATGCCGTTCCAATCGAAAGATGAATTAAGAATGGCTTCAGGGAAATCGCCATTGGGCAAATAATCGGTCCATTGTCTTTGGCCTTGAAAACCCGCAGCAATAGCATTGTGTCCTAAGGCTTCTTCACCAAAACCAGATTTAGCGAGCTCCGGATTGCCAATCATGAGATCACGCATGATCATGGTCAACTTCACGACCGCCTCCCATTCTTTTTCTTTGGTAGGCTCACTTTTTTTGTTTTCGGCCTTATTTCTATCGCGACCTTCCTTGCAATTTTGTTTAGTCCAAGCCAATGCTTTTTCATATTCGGCCTTATCATAAATACCCTCCTGCATTCTGCGGGTCAGTTCCGACATGTCAACATATTCGCAGCGCATGCCCAGGTAGTCTTCAAATAAATTGGCATCGACTACCGAGCCGGCAATCCCCATTGAAACCGAGCCAATAGAAAGATATGATTTGCCTTTCATGGTTGCTACGGCCAATCCTGCTTTTGCAAATGTTAATAGTTTTTCTTGTACATC
>DAIQNU010000050.1:0-13981 GCA_036788235.1 Cyclobacteriaceae bacterium | reverse complement strand
AATTAATATGAATGCAAATTCCTCAAAAACAAGTATTGGTGTATTGACCAGTGGCGGTGATGCGCCCGGCATGAATGCCTCAGTACGCGCTGTGGTAAGAAGTGGTCTGTACTTCGGATACAATGTATATGCAATAATGCAAGGATATAAGGGCATGGTCACGGGTGGTGAGATGATTAAAAAAATGGACTGGGATATGGTCAGTGGCATTTTGAATAGAGGCGGCACCAAAATAGGCACTGCAAGATGTCCAGAGTTCAGAGAAAGAATTGGGCGCTTACAGGCAGCTAAAAATTTAGTTAAAAACAATATTTCCAAATTGGTGGTCATCGGTGGTGATGGTAGCCTTACCGGAGCCAATATATTCAGAGAAGAATGGACAGGCCTTTTGCATGAATTACTGGAAAAGGGTGAGATTAACAAGGCAGAGTTTGAAAAAAATGAAGTGTTAAGTATCGTTGGTTTGGTAGGTTCTATTGACAATGACATGTCTGGCACAGATATGACCATAGGTGCCGATACTGCGCTAAAAAGAATCATTGATGCTATCGATACCATCAGCAGCACGGCTGCATCACATCAAAGAACTTTTGTTGTAGAGGTCATGGGTCGTAACTGTGGCTATCTGGCACTTATGAGTGCCATTGCTACAGGTGCCGATTATGTTCTTATACCTGAACTACCACCGCAAACTGATGACTGGGAAGCTGAGATGTGCCAAACCCTAATTAAAAGTCGCAAGGCTGGCAAAAAAGAGACCATGGTGATTTTGGCTGAAGGAGCCATAGACAAAACAGGTAAACCCATAAGCAGTGATTATGTAAAAAAAGCCTTGGCAAAAGGAACCGGTGAAGATGCGCGGGTCACCATTTTAGGGCATATTCAAAGAGGTGGCGCACCCACTGCCTACGATAGGTATATGAGCACCGTTCTGGGCTATGCCGCTGTGGAGCATTTACACAAAAATGGCTACGACATAAGCCCAAAAGTGATAGGAATGCACAAAAATGAAGTAGTGGCTGTTGATTTAATGGGAAGCGTTAATCAAACACATTCTATTGCTGAGCACATACACAACAAAGACTACGAGCATGCCATGGAGCTGCGTGGGGGCAGCTTTAATGTATGGCTAGATATTTACCATACTATATCAAAGCCAGCAGCCAATACGATCAAACCAAAACGTGTGCTTAATTTATTGGTGCTAAATTGTAGTGGCCCGGCTCCCGGAATGAACGCCGCTGTGCGTGCTGCCACTCGAATCGCACTGGATTCTGGTCATAAATTGTTTGCAGCTTATGGTTCTTTCGAAGGTTTGGCAAAAGGCCGCATTAAAGAAATGAACTGGATGGAAGTTGAAGATTGGAAATCACAAGGCGGGTCTATTCTAGGCACAAATAAGAAAGATATTGATGCCAAAGATTACTATCTGATTGCCAAAAATCTTGAAAAATATAAAATTGATGGTCTACTTATTATTGGTGGCTATACTGGTTACGAAATCATCAATACTTTTTTTAAAAGAAGGCATGAATTCCCTGCTTTTAATATTCCTATGACTTGTGTGCCCTCATGTATTGATAACAACCTTCCAGCAACAGAATACAGTATTGGTGCAGATACAGCACTAAATAATATAGTTGAGGCTATTGATAAAATAAAAGATTCGGCAATTGCATCCAACCGGGTATTTGTAGTGGAAGTAATGGGTAGACATTGTGGTTATTTGGCACTTTTGAGTGGTATGTCTACTGGAGCAGAGCGTGTTTATATGCACGAAAACGGAATAAAACTCAAAGACTTGCAACGTGATGTTGATATGTTGGTTAGGGCATTTAAAAATGGCAAACGCCTAGGACTGATTATTAAAAGTGAACGCGCAAACGATTTGTACAACACGCAGTTTCTTTGTTCTCTTTTCGAAGAAGAAGGCGGTCACCTGTTTGATGTACGTCAATCAATACTAGGTCACTTGCAGCAAGGGGGCAATCCTACAGCGTTTGATAGATTGCTAGCCACAAGGCTGGGATACAAGAGTGTTCTTTGGTTGGTAGATCAAATAAGCGAAAACCGAAGCGATTGTTGTATGATAGGTTTAAAGGGCGGTAGCGTACATTATACAGAAATCGAGCTCCTGCCCAAGCTCATGAATGAGAAATTTCGTCGACCAAAAGACCAATGGTGGCTACAACTTGAAAAAATATCGAATATATTTGCTAAAAGTTCGCCAGAGGACTAAACTGGCTTACTGAATAAAAACTATTATACCTTGAGTAATTATATGCGCATATTTTCAATTAGTATAGGATTCGTCATCATTATGGCGGTATTATATTTTTTGCCTAGCAATAAAGATGTCATCGAGCTAGAATCAGAGGACAATCAAATAGATTTGAAATTTTACCTCGAAGATTTCTATGCTGACAATGCTGAACTGTCAGAAAAAGTCGACAAAATATATGATGGGTTAAGTAGCCGCCAAAGAGCTGCCCAAATGGTAGTGGTTGCTGCTGGCCGGTTGGGCAAGGCAGACACTACCGTGGCTAATCTTGTTCAAAAAGAAGCCATTGGAGGTGTGCTATTGCTTAATGGAAACAAAGAAAGTTTTCTAAACTATGTTGATAAATTTAATCGTTTGGCTAAAACAGCAGGGCATCTTCCCCTACTTTACAGTGCTGACGCTGAGCCTAGTCTGATCAATCGAAAGATTTCAGATTCTGCAAAAGTTCCAAAAACAGCCGATTTACGAGATGAAGCCCATAGTGCCGAAATAGCTCTTACCATAGCCAATGAGTTGACAGCTTTGGGTATACGTCACAATTATGCTCCTGTAAGCGACATCAGTCCAGACAATGAAGCTATAAGAAACAGGAGCTATGGCAATGATCCTCAAAGAGTGATAAACCTAAGCAAGGCTTTTATTGATGCCACACAAAAATCCCAGATCGCTGCTACTGTAAAGCACTTTCCCGGACATGGCATGGTCAAGGGCGACTCTCATAACAAGTTGGTTTACATTGATGGGCCATTGCGTGAGATACAGGTTTTTGATAGCCTTTCGAAGTCAGGGGCAATAAGCATTATGGCCGGTCACATAGCCGTCCAAAACAACACTGAATATGATACTAAGGGACTTCCGGCAAGTTGCTCTCCAGTGATAATAAATGGATTACTCAAGGGGAAATTGGGTTTTAAAGGCATTGTGGTAACTGATGCCATGAATATGGGAGCTGTAGCATCACTTACTGATGCTCCATTGCTTGCCGCCAAAGCGGGATGTGATATAATACTTATGCCAAATAATGAAAGAAAGCTAATAAGCCAGATAGAAGCAGAAATGGCTCTTAATGATGACTTTGGAAAACAAGCCACAGAATCGATAAAAAAAATCATTCGGCTTAAAATCTGCCTTGGCTTACTATGATGGGCTACTTCACATTCAGTGTTGAAATCTAGCCTGATCACAAAAAGTTTGTCGGTTTTTATAAGGAATTTCAGAATTATAAAGTATAAAATAAAGCAATGAAAAATTCAATAATTATCTTGATGCTCATTGGATGCGTATCGTATTCATGTAGCCAAAAAAGCAAGGATTCTTTTGAAATAAAAGCTGAAATTAAAGGCATTGAAGACGGCACACTTATTTACTTAAATCGACGCCATGAAGGAAAACTCGTGACATTGGACTCGGCAGTCATATCGAATTACAGCGTATCCTTAAATGGTGAAATTGCTTCGCCAGAAATGGTTCTTTTAAAAATTGGCGATAGTAATAAAGCCATCAATCTATTTGTAGAGCCCGGAGAAATTAGTGTAATATCCAATATTGACAGTTTGGAAAATACGGTTGTAAAAGGGTCAAAAACGCATGATGAATTTTTGGAACTCAAAGGCAATTTAGATGCACTATCGGACGAACGCCAAGACCTTATTTATGCTTATGAGGCAGCCACTAAAGACAATGACACAATTAAAATAAAAGATCTCGAAAATGACTTTAATTCACTACATGAAAAACAAAATGATGTAGTGAAACTTTTTGTTCAAAACAACCCCGCATCAAGTATTTCACCGTTTGCCATAAGTAGTTATCTTGCTTATGAAATGGATAGTGAAAGTTTAGATTCATTGCTTCAAACGCTTGATCCAGTTGTAACAAAATCAACTTATTATAAAGAACTTTCAGATAGAGTCTCAATACTAAGAAACGTCGGAATAGGCCAATCCGCACCGGATTTCACATTAAACCAACCCAATCAACAACCTTTGACTTTATCAACTTTGCAAGGCAGTTATTTGCTTATTGATTTTTGGGCAAGTTGGTGTGTGCCCTGCCGGAAAGAAAACCCACACGTTGTCGAAGTTTATCATGATTTTAGGGATAAAGGATTTGAAATCCTCGGCGTGTCGTTAGATACAAAAAATGAATCATGGCTCGAAGCAATAGAAAAGGATCAATTAGATTGGCTACATGTATCAGACTTAAAAGGATGGCAATCGGAAGCAGGCAGATTGTATGGGATCAATTCCATACCGCATACAGTGCTAATTGATCCTGAAGGGAAAATTATTGCCAAAGGACTAAGAGCCAAAGAATTGCGTGAAAAGCTTGAAACAATATTGCTTTAAAAAAAATATTAGAAGACAGCAAAAAATATGGCTGGAAAAAAAGTACTTTTTATTGATCGCGATGGTACAATCATCGTTGAGCCTCCGATTGATTTTCAAATAGACTCGCTAGAGAAACTTGAGTTTGTTCCTGGAGCTATTGGCAACCTACGGAAAATCGCTGAAGAAATGAGCTTTGAATTGGTAATGGTTAGCAATCAGGATGGACTTGGCACCGACGCCTTTCCCGAAGATACCTTTTGGCCTGCGCAAAACAAAATGCTAAAAACACTTCAAGGGGAAGGAATTACATTTAGCGAAATATTAATTGATCGTTCTTTTGAACATGAGCAAAAGCCTACCCGTAAACCCGGTGTTGGCATGCTACAACAGTATATGGATGGCGACTACGACCTTGCCAATTCTTATGTCATTGGCGATCGACACACAGATGTTGAATTGGCTAAAAATCTCGGTTGCAAGGCAATATTTCTGTCTGAAAAAGTTGATCAAAACGCCACATTGAATTCCACAAATTGGGACGATATCTACATTTTTTTAAAAATGCCTCCGAGACTTGGCTCTATACATCGCAAAACCAATGAAACGGATATACTTGTAGAGATTAATCTGGATGGCACAGGTAAAACAGAAATTCGAACAGGATTGGGTTTTTATGACCATATGCTTGATCAATTGGGTCGACATGGCGGTATTGACATTAAGGTGCAAACACAAGGCGACTTGCATATCGATGAACATCATACCATCGAAGATACTGCTCTGGCCTTAGGTGAGGCTTTTTTGCAGGCACTGGGCAATAAAAGAGGTATAACCCGCTATGGCTTTTTGTTGCCGATGGATGATTGCCTGGCACAGGTTGCCATTGATTTTGGAGGGCGGCCTTGGCTTATGTGGGAAGCAACTTTCAATAGAGAAAAAATAGGTGAAATGCCTACAGAAATGTTTTATCATTTCTTTAAATCATTTAGCGATACTTCGAAATGCAACCTGAATATTAAGGCTGAAGGTGATAATGAACACCATAAAATTGAAGCTATATTTAAAGCATGGGCCAAAGCAATTAAAATGGCCATCTCGCGAGATGCTTCGGCTATGGATGTTTTGCCAAGTACCAAGGGTGTACTTTAAGTTTTTTGTTTGATATTTCACTATTTTAAAAAAATACTCTGTACATTTAATCAAACCTTATACCGATGAATACAAAAGAGTTTGGTAGACGAGCTGGCGTAATAACCCGCAAAACATTGCGCGTTATATTTGGCATAATAATAATTGGCGGCATAGCCACTTTTTCTTTCTTATACTGGAGTACCTACGAAAGTGGTGTGATGGCCGGCACCATTCTTCGTGTGAGTAAAAAAGGTGTCATGTTCAAAACCTATGAAGGTAAAATAAATTTAGAATCGTTTGGCGCACTCAAAAGTGTGAGTCCTTTGGCAGAAACTTTTGATTTCTCCATAGAAAGAAAAGAAAAAGATCTTATTGAACAATTACAACAATCCTCACTAAGTGGCGAAAGAGTGAATCTCCATTTTGTAAAACGTTATATGATATTTCCCTGGCGAGGTGATACCCGATATTTTGCAACACGTGTCGAAAGAATAGAAAAAGCAAAGGAATGATTTTTCAGTATTTCCTGAAAACCAGAATTGTTTAAATTTAAATATCTTGGTAAGATAAGGATGATAGGCTTTTACTAACTAAAGCATTCTATTCTTACAAGTTAGAGTTTCTATATTGTAATTGATTGAAAACAAAAACTCATTAAGACCTTCTCCTTAACTTTAATTAACTTGCCTGGTCATTTCTTCGGCAAGTTTCACGGCATTGTATACATTGACGATACCGCCAGTTTTAGATAATTTACCAAAATTGGTGGTTTTGGTTTTTCCTTTCTTAGAGGCTTTTTCTGTTGGTAGTATTACCTTATGTTTTCTCAGGTCTGTCACTGAGCTTAGAATTATTTCTTTTACTTGTGATGGGCTTAACTCTGGATAGTACGAAAGCAGAAGCGCGGCTAAACCAGAAACCACAGGAGCTGCAAAGCTGGTACCACTTGATACTTCGTAGGCATTATCTGGTTTTAGCGAGTATACATCGACACCGGGGGCAAACACATCTACTCTTTTTTTGCCATAGTTCGAAAAACTCCCTGGCAACCTCATATCTGACTCACGACTACTGGCACCAACGGTGATCCAATAAGGAGTTATCTCGCTATTATTTACAGTCTTGTTTATAGGAAAATTGGCTTTTTTATCAATATTCGCAGCGGAGTTACCAGCAGCATGTACCATTATTACCTGATGTTCGCTGGCATATTTTATGGCTTCTTCAACGAAAGCTCGCTGTGGCGAAAATTCCTTTCCAAAACTCATATTGATTACTTTGGCACCATTGTCCACCGCATAGATAATGGCTTTAGCTACATCCTTATCTCTTTCATCGCCATCGGGCACCGCTCTGATGGTCATAATTTCAACATTATCTGCTATTCCGTTTATTCCCAATCCATTATCTCTTTTAGCCGCAATAATGCCTGCCACAAAGGTGCCATGCGATGGATCCTCGGCTACTACATCGCTGTTACCATAGTTGATTTCATCCCACTGTTCAGGATTATCTCCTATTATAGATCTGCCATCGTATTCGGGATTCAAATGGTATTGTGCCTGCACCTTTATTTGATCATATGCTTCAGTAAGCATGGTTCGATCTATGCCATGTTGATAGAAGGAGATCATTACATCTACTGCCGAAGCCAGAGGAGTATCATTGTTTTCCTTGATTGCTTTTAAATCTTCCAGAGTATAATCGCTTTTGTCTAGTGTAGAGATTATCACACTATCAGAAAGAAAAAAACCAAAAGTGATCATGTCCAGCAACTCTTTATTTTCACTCAGATCTTCCAGCTGATATCTATACTTTGATTTTACATTCTTAAAAACCTTCTTTTCACGGCTGTTTAAAGCCTCCGATTCTAACTGCTCGTTGAGTTGGCTGTAAAGCCGGGTTATCTCCAATTGTTCATATTGAATGTTCTGGTAAGATTCATTTCCCAGAAAGTTCCAGCCATATACATCATCAACATATCCATTATTATCGTCATCGATACCATTGTCGGCAATTTCGCCGTGATTAATCCACAACACGCCATCGAGGTCTTCATGATGAACATCCACACCGCCATCGATCACGGCCACAATTACTTTGGTCGACTTCTTATTTTTCAATATTTCATAAGCCTTCGCAGTGCTTACACCATAAATTCCGTCTTGCTCAGGATCTGCATGATGCCATTCTTCTTCAGAACCCGCAGATTGTCCTACTACTGATGAAATATTTAAAAAACATAAAACCGCTGAAATTAAAATGAAAGAAATTCGCCTCGCCATATCCGTCTACTATTGATTACTGAATTAATTAAAGATTGCAAATATATTAATAATGAACTAAAGTTTTTACCTGATATTATGGTAAAATTATCAATTAATAATGCATGTTGCTTACAATGATTGTTTTAACCAAATCGGAAGTTAAAATCTTTAGTGCTCAATTGTGATCAAAATTTTACTTTCAAAAGGTTTTACAGGCTAAAAAACTTCAATGAAATAGTCAAATTGCGAAACTATTACAAAAACATCGATGGTTGAGATTTAAATTTTTTGGTCAATGTAGGCCAGTACAAATTAATACTATTATTTTTGCGCCATGTCTGAGCAAATATTAATCATAGATTTTGGCTCGCAATACACGCAACTGATAGCCAGGCGTGTGCGGGAATTGAATGTATACTGCGAAATACATCCGTACAATCACCTACCAGAAAATATTGACAACCTTAAAGGTGTTATTTTTTCCGGCAGTCCTTGTTCCGTTCGTGATGATGGTTCTCCCAATATTGATACAACTCTTTACAGGAATAAAGTTCCGGTATTAGCCATATGTTATGGCGCACAAATGCTTGCACAGAATGAAGGTGGAAGGGTATTACCTTCAGAAATAAGAGAATATGGCCGGGCGAAACTATCTAAGCTTGACATGCACTATGACTTACTAAAAGAAGTAGAGATTAATTCCCAGGTCTGGATGTCGCATGGTGATACCATTGCAGAAGTCCCTGATAATTTTAAAGTAATAGCCAGTACAGAATCAGTGCGCGTTGCAGCTTTTAAAATCGACAATGAACAAACCTATGGGATTCAATTTCACCCGGAAGTTACCCATACGCTTGAAGGCAAAACAGTACTCAGGAATTTTGTAGTTCATATTTGTGGTTGTAGCCAAGACTGGACACCCGATATATTTGTAGAGAGCACAGTAGACCAACTTAAAACTAAGCTGGGTAATGATAAGGTGGTGCTGGGATTATCAGGTGGTGTAGATTCTTCAGTTGCTGCTATGCTTATTCACAGAGCCATTGGTACTAATCTATATTGCATTTTCGTTGATAATGGTCTCTTGCGCAAAAATGAATTTGAGGATGTGCTTCATTCTTATCGTGATATGGGATTGAATGTAAAAGGTGTGGATTCGAAGCAAAAATTCTATGATGCGCTGAAGGGACTAACCGATCCGGAAGATAAACGTAAAGCCATAGGAAAGACCTTTATTGAGGTTTTTGATGAAGAATCACAAAGAATTAAGGATGTAAAGTGGTTAGGACAAGGAACTATTTATCCAGACGTAATAGAATCTGTATCAGTTAAAGGACCATCTGCCACCATAAAATCACATCATAATGTTGGTGGATTGCCCGAAAAAATGAATTTGAAAGTTGTAGAACCACTCAATACTTTATTTAAAGATGAAGTAAGGCGAGTTGGAAAAACACTTGAAATAGATGATGCCATCTTAGGCAGGCATCCTTTTCCGGGGCCAGGTCTGGGAATAAGAATACTAGGGGATGTGACTGCTGAGAAAGTCAAAACCTTGCAAGAAGTAGATCACTTATTTATAAATGGTCTGAAAAAACACAACTTATACAATGACGTGTGGCAAGCTGGTGCTATGTTGCTTCCAGTACAGTCCGTCGGTGTAATGGGCGACGAGCGAACATACGAATCAGTAGTTGCCCTGAGAGCGGTTACAAGCGTAGATGGCATGACGGCAGACTGGTGTCATCTTCCCTATGAATTTTTAGGTGAAGTATCTAGTGATATTATAAATAAAGTAAAATCTGTAAATCGTGTGGTCTATGATATTAGTTCAAAACCACCCGCAACCATAGAGTGGGAATAATTCCCTACCAATATGAAAAAAACCAAACTACTATTACTGTGCAGTACATTTTTGTTGGCCTTTTTACCGGCATTGGCACAAACTGACTTTGAAAAAGAGTATCAAAGGGGTAAGCAATTTTATGTAGATGGCCAATATAACTTTGCCATGCAGGTGCTTAAGCCAATAATGCGCAAAGTACCGGAGAATAAATTTGCTGAGTATGCATCATATTACTACGCACTTTCTGCCTACTATGCAGGCGAGGTACCAGTAGCAAAATATACTTTTATGCAAATGAAAGGCAGTTTTGCCTATTGGAACAAAATAGATGAAGTAAAACTCTGGCTTGCCCGAATTCATCTGGAAAGCGAAGAATATTCGCAGGCTTCCAACGTGATAAATGAAATAAAGGATAAAGCTTTGAAGGAAGAGGCCAATCGTCAAAAATCAGCTTTTTTGGCTCAGTTAACCGATGAAGCCACATTGCTTGAATTATTCGAGGCCAACCCTGAAGAAAAACAAATCGGTGAAAGTTTGGCAAATATCATTGCCACGAAGGCAGTTGAAGATCAAGATCGCGAATTGCTTGAAACCATAGTTGAGCGTTTTAATCTGGATGCTCAAAAATATAGAATAGATGATGCATTAGTTACCATTAAAAAGGATGTATACAGAATAGCAGTTGTCTTGCCATTTATGTTTGACAGGCAATCAGCAACTTCAGTATCGCTCGCAAGCAATTTTGTCTTCGATCTGTACAAGGGAATATTGTTAGGCAAAGACAAACTGCAACAATTGGGCATTAAGGTAGAAATACACGCCTATGATACTAAGCGGGATAGCATAGCGACTCAAAAAATTATAGAATTAGAGGAAATGAAAAGTATGGATCTGATCATCGGTCCACTTTATCCAGTTCCTTTCAGAATTGTCTCTCGATTTTCTTATGAAAATAAGATCAATATGATTAATCCACTCTCAAACAATTCAGCTGTAATTGCTAACAATCCTTATTCATTTTTATTGCAGCCTACCTTCGAAACCATGGCTAAAGAAGCTGCAAATTTCATGGCTAATAAAGTTAGCAATAAAAACGTCATAATTTTTTATGGAAATTCGGAACGTGATTCATTAATGGCAAGGCATTATGCCAAACAAATAATAGAGCGAGGATTTAGTGTAGTGCATTACGAGCAAGTTGATAATAATAATGGCAAACGCATTACTGAATTTCTTGCTAAAACTCAGAGAAAAAGAAGTGCTACAAGCCAGGCTACATCAACCAACGAAGATGAAGAAGTATTAACCATAGCTCCGGATAGTATAGGACATATTTTTGTAGCGGCTGAACGTGCCGCCGTAGTATCTTCTGCCATGACGGCCATTGTGACACGAGGTGATAATACTTTGCTAGTTTCTAGAAACAACATTCTTGACAATACGATCATTGGCTATGAAGTATTAGAAAGAATAAATGCTCAGTTGATTGCTCCTGATTTTGTAGATTATGAAGATTACAGATATACTGAGTTTAGAGATCGATACCAGAAAAAATTTAAGGCAGCGCCAGGTAAAAATGCCATTGCCGGGTATGAAACTTTGGTTTCTATGGGCAGGCTGCTCAACAGGTATGGCAAATACTTTCAAGTTCAATTTAAAGAAGGTAATACCTTAAAAGGCGAGATATTTTCAGGTATCATTTACAATAATAAAAATGATAACCAATTTGTGCCAATGGCCACATTTGAAAATGGCGATTTTGTTATTTTAAATCCTTTGAAATAAACGGCGTTATCGCAACGCAAACCTTCACAAGACGTTCCTAGATAAAGGTCTTTAACGACCTGTAAATCACCTATTAGAAGTAATCAAAGCATGAGCGAATTAAACAAGTCATACAGTAGTAAACTATTTGAAAAGGCAAAAAAATACATCCCTGGTGGTGTAAACTCTCCAGTGAGAGCATTCAAAGCAGTAGGTGGCAATCCTATTTTTATTACGCATGCCAAAGGCGCCTACATGAACGACGTAGATGGCAACACCTATATTGAATTGATTAATTCATGGGGACCTATGATTTTAGGGCATGCGCATGAAGTAATTGAAAAGGCTGTGACCGATGCCATTAAAGGATCATTATCTTTTGGTGCACCCACAGAACGCGAAATTATCATGGCAGAGCTTATCACTTCTATGATACCTTCTGTAGAAAAGGTACGCATGGTAAATTCTGGTACAGAAGCAACTATGTCGGCATTACGATTGGCTCGTGGCTATACCGGGAAAGATAAAATGATCAAATTCGAAGGTTGTTATCATGGTCATGGTGACTCCTTTTTGATCGCTGCCGGAAGCGGGGCTGCTACTTTAGGTGTACCTGATAGTCCGGGTGTAACCACTGGAACTGCTACTGATACTTTGACAGCCGTTTTCAATGATATCGATTCTGTAACGACTTTAGTAGAACAATTTAAAGGTCAGATAGCCGCCATCATTATTGAACCCGTAGCTGGAAACATGGGATGTGTACTCCCCCAACCAGGCTTTTTGGAAGCTCTGAGAAAAATATGCGACCAAGAGGGTATTGTCCTGATTTTTGACGAAGTAATGACAGGATTCAGGCTATCAAAAGGTGGCGCACAAGAGGTCTTTGGCGTACGACCGGACTTAACTACACTTGGTAAAATTATTGGCGGTGGGATGCCTGTAGGTGCTTATGGAGGCAAAAAAGAAATAATGGACTATGTTTCACCTGCTGGCCCGGTATATCAGGCAGGTACGCTTTCTGGCAACCCAATCGCCATGGCAGCTGGTATTGCCATGCTGAATCACCTCAATGAAAATCCAATCATTTATAAAGAAATTGAAAGAGTTACAATTAAACTTAAAGATGGATTTGTCAAAGCTTCTACGGCGATTGGTAAAAACTATACCGTAAATCAAATTGGTTCGATGATCAGTCTCTTTTTTACTGAGTCGCCCGTGAATAATTTTACGGATGCCAAAAAATCAGATACAGACCTATTTGGAAGATTCTTCAATGCTATGTTAGAGCGGAGCATTTACCTGCCACCATCACAATTTGAGTCACTGTTTATTTCCGCAGCTATTAACGAACCTGTGGCTGGAAAAATAATCGAAGCATCTGCTCAGGTGATGAAAGAACTACATCATTAATTCAGTAGTATTTGATGTGCTCTTTCCTATTTTATTGATTTTTTTATAAGGATTCAGCATAAACTTACATCTTAAAAAGTAGAGACTATCGGCAAGACTTTTTTTCCTTACACCGTATAAATATATTTGTTTATAATGGACATAAAAAAAATAGCGCCAGCACATCATTGGTTTTTATTTTTATTTGCCATTGGTTTATATTACTGTAAACTAAACGCTTAAATACCGGTGAGAAAAGTATTACTACAAGTCATCATATTTTTATTTTTTGGCACTGAGGTTGCCCTTGCTCAGGTATTGGGAGGCAGCAGAGAACCCAAAACTATTACTTATGAAGAGCTCTATGACAATCCTTACGATATCAGTAAATTGTTTATTCATATCCAACCCATCTATGGTGAATACTCTTCGGTAAATACTTCCGTGGGCTTTGGTTTAGAGGGGCACTATTATCATAAAGAGATCTTCGATGTGAAATTTCATGCACGCACCGCATATTCGCAGAAATTCGATATTGTGCGTGATGCTGCTTTCAAAAATAGTACTGCAGACAATGAACCAAGGTCTTACACATTTTTCGAATTGGTAGGTACTTATCATATCGTAGACCGAGAAGAAGATACAGAAACAAAATTTATCTTATATTCAACTCGATACCAAGGTAATAAATGGGCTGCCACTGTGCCGAGCCATACCGTAATACCCACTAAAATGCGCAGGATATATGGTGTTCGTTTTGGCGGCTTTTCTTATGCCACCGCACTCAACTACAATGCTGTTGCTGAAAAACAAGGCATAGTCATCGAAGATTTTGAAGGCAGGCCAGTAGATGACAACGAAAGCTTATATTCTGATATGACGGCTCAGGGCTTTTACCTAGGCGGCTCATTAAGCATTATTAAAAATGTAGCGGTACAACCTGACAAAGTATATGGCACCTTGGTGAGCG
>DAIQNU010000049.1:0-14003 GCA_036788235.1 Cyclobacteriaceae bacterium | reverse complement strand
TGAAAAGCAACTAAAAACGCTGTTTGGTCGATCAGTAAGTCTCCCCTTTGGTGGCTACCTGATCATAGAACATACAGAAGCACTGCACGTAATCGATGTGAATAGCGGTAATAAATCGAATGCAGAAGTAGATCAGGAATCTACAGCACTGAAAGTAAATACCGAAGCTGCTAAAGAAATTGCCAGACAGTTGCAATTAAGAGATATGGGTGGCATAATCGTCATCGACTTTATAGATATGCGCAGACCTGAGAATAAGCGTGTGCTCTATGAAAAGATGAAAGAATGTATGAAAGAAGATCGCTCTAAATTCACGATTTTACCTCTTTCAAAATTCGGACTGATGCAAATTACCCGTCAAAGGGTAAGGCCTGAGCTCAATATTAAGACTCTTGAAACCTGCCCTACCTGTAACGGAACCGGCAAAATAACACCTTCGATTCTCATTTCTGACCAGATTGAAAAAGATATAGAATTCTTGATTACTAAGCAGAATGAGTTAGGATTTTCCATTGCTTTGCATCCATATTTGTATGCCTACTTTACAAAAGGAATAATTTCTAAAAAAATAAAATGGTTTTTTGCTTATAAGCGATGGATCAATTTGATCTCTGATTCATCACTTGCCATTATGGAGTATCATTTCTATAATAAGCTTGGTGAGCAAATAGAACTTACTTAGACTAGAATTAGAAAACATAATAATAGCAAAGCGCCAGGTTAAACATTTTTTTAACCTGGCGCTTTTTTATGCCATAATGCTAAATCATCGAAATAAGTTGGTCTATAGCCAACTTTATATTGTTGCGGACATCTAATACCGATGCTTCCATCATATAGCAGGGAGCTGTTACAATTTTATTCTTAGTATCAATTGCAAGTTCGTTTTTCTTTTTCATTACGGCTATGGCTCCTGTCTTTTCCATACCCTGACTTATTTCTTCTATTTCATAAGGCGAAGGTGCCTCTGTGCTGCCAACTGTAAGTGTTGCTTGTATGCCAGTGCCTTCAAGTGCTTTAGCAATGGCAGTGGGCGCCATGCACAAGCCAGCAACAGGTTTACCATTTATTATCATGGAAGCTATGGCTTTTTTCACTTCAGGATCTATATCCCCATCCGGACCTTCGAACGCCCAGCCTGTAAGATTTTTTGCTGCACCAAACCCACCAGGGAGTACCAATGCATCAAGCTCGTCAGCATTAAACTCTTCTAAACTATAAATATCTCCCCGGGCAATTCTCGCAGCCTCCACCAATACATTTCGACTTTCAGATGTTTCTTCGCCAGTAAGGTGATTTACCACATGATGTTGCTTTTTGTTGGGCGCAAAACAAACCGCTTTAGCTTGATGCTCTTCAATTGCCAATAAAGTAAATACTGCTTCATGAATCTCCGATCCATCATACACACCACAACCTGATAATATTACACCGATTTTCATATTTCCGTCATTTTAATATTAATAATACTTTTGAAATTCTTTCGATTTACTGCAAATATAATGTCACTCGAAGTGTCTTCTTGCTTAGCATATACATTGTGCACGCAACAAAACTAAGGAGGTTACTTAAGCTGAAGGAAAAAATTGAGGGGAGGGTATTTCAGTTGGGTCATTTTATACAACCCATAGTTAAATCATAAGAAAGGTGTGTACTCGAAAAGTACTAAAAACTAAAATTCATACAAAGCACTAGATTCCATTCTGTTGGTCTCATACCACATATCATACACATCGTAGTTAATACGCTCTTCATTTTCTTTATGGTTAATCTTTTGATTAAACATTGAAAGCCATGATTTGAGCATCGATGCCTGATTCTCGGGTAATTGCGACAATTGAATGTAAGCCTGTCCTTGATAAAACTGTGGATATGCTTTAGTCATATTTGTAACATTTCTGCAATAATATTGAAATCTTAAAGAATTGCCGTGGATTTATGATTATTTCTTTATTATCATTTTATTAAGTTTATAATAATTACATAATAATCAATCTCGCATTTTTAACTTCTATATGATTCATATGTCCTAAATTTGCGAATTTGAAAGTAAAATCAACTTTACAATTCTGTATGCGCTCAGCATGGTAAACATGAGTAAAATGTGATTATTGGTTCTTTCTTGTTAAAAATGAAAAATATATTAGGCATCAAATCAACATGTGTATTTTTAACGTTTGGCTTTGGCTTGGCAATTATTTCTATTATTGCTACCGCGCAATATGCATCAAATAGTAATCATATTAGAGTAGTGTTTTATAATGTAGAAAATCTATTTGATACCGTAAATGATAGTTTGAAGTTGGATGATGATTTTACACCGTCGGGAGCAAATCGTTGGACTGAGTATAAATTAAATGAAAAATTACAAAGAATAGCAAAAGTTCTCATCGCCATAGGCGAATGGCAACTACCGGCCATTGTAGGTCTCTGTGAAGTAGAAAATGCTTTTGTCTTGGAATCGCTTATTAAAAATACAGCCTTAAAACATGGCAATTATGGCATCCTACACTTCGAAAGTCCTGACGTGCGTGGCATTGATGTGGCATTGCTATACAATCAAGACATAGTATCATTGCTTACTACCAAAGCATTCCAACCAGATGTATCTAGCTTTAGCAGCCGACCTACTCGTGATATATTGTATGCCAAGGTTTTGATAAATAATAAAGATACGCTGAATCTATTTATAAATCATTGGCCATCGCGCTACGGTGGCCAACTGGCATCTGAAAATGGGCGGATTATAGCAGCTACACTACTTAAAAATCTGGCTGACTCACTACTTCATCTAAACAAAGATTCTAATATAATGATCATGGGTGACTTCAATGACGAACCTGCAGATAGAAGCCTAAAAGAAACACTGGCTGCTTGTGATTTGGATGCATCTGAACCCGCTTGTAATTTGCTCAACTTGATGCCCTTACATTCTCATGCACAACATGGTACTTTGCATTATACCGGAACTGTACCTCGATGGTACACCTTCGATCAGATAATTGTAAGCCGCGCCTTGCTTAATGGGGATTTTATAATAAAAGACCGAAAAGCAAATATATTCAAACCCGATTGGTTGCTAGATAAAAACAAAGAAAAGCCTTTTCGTACTTTCCAAGGCCCCGCCTACATAGGAGGTTTTAGCGATCACCTACCTGTATATACCGATATTGAAATAAGGTGAGGCGATCTCTGCTTTTGAAATAAAATTATTACTCCTGAACATCACTCGGTGAGGTTTCATCCTCCAGCGCATCTTCTTGTTTCACATCTGAACTAAAAAATGCCAGCATATTCTCACGCAATTTATCGGGTTCATGCCACCATTCGCGACTAAAAACATGTCTATATCGCCAGTTTAGTTTTTGTAAATTTTTAGGGACATAAACGAAAGACTGCTTGGACGATATACTTTCGTAAAATAAATCATCATCTGTAAGTATGAGCCCTGTAAAGTTGTCTTTCTGTTTTACAGTGATATCTGCAAAAGGCATTTCTTCCGATAAAGTCAAACCATTCAATGCCTCAGGTCTTAATTTACTCAGTTTATTTTTCAAATACCAATCAGATCGTTTGTCTTTTCTGTGTTTGACAAAAGGCTTGAACCTTCCCTCCGAAACTTCTATGGCATATTCAAGATATTTCTTGAGCAACTTTGGGCCTTCATTTTTTGTATCATCTACATGGAGTTGTTGGGGCAAAATACTGCTAACAACTATAATTTTTTCTTTGGCTCGGGTCACCGCTACATTCAGGCGATTTTCGCCCCGCAATGCATTGAGACTTCCAAACTGATGCCGCATATGCCCTTTAGCATCAGGTGCATAGGCAATAGAAAAAATGATAATATCCTTTTCATCACCTTGTACATTTTCAATATTTTTTACAAATAAAGTCTCTGGAATTATTAGCATTTTTTGCATTGCTTCTTCCTCAAGTACATCCAAAATATGCTCTTGCTGTTTTATATTGAAGGTAACTACACCAATTTCTTTATCGGGTTGGTATGTAAGTAGTTCACATACTATTTGAGCGATTTTGCGTGCTTCAGTCTCGTTAATATTATTTTCCCACTTACCGTCAAGCTTAATATATTCTATGGCTGGTTTACGAAGGTTGAGAGCGTCTTTATCTGGAAGCAATTGCAGGTTGCCATCATAAAAAAAGCGATTTGAGAAATCAATGAGTTCAAGTGACTTACTTCGATAATGGCCTTTGAGATGTACCTGCATGAGGTGCATTGCGCCTAGGTCAAGTAATGAATCAATCTCCAATGCCGCTTCCTCCGTATCTTCTTCTTCTTCCCATCTGATTTGGTAAAGATCATATGGGCTAAGCTGCCTCGAATCACCGGCAATTACCACTTGCTTGCCTCTGTACATAGAAGGTATCCCTCTTTCGGCGAAACACTGTGAAGCTTCATCAAATATAACCAAGTCGAAAAGTTGCTCCATGGGAAAAATGGCAGACACAGATTCAGGACTGGCCATCCAGCAAGGAATCAATTTGAAAAGATCATCTGCATGATTGCTCACAAGCTTTCTAATCGGCCAGATTCTCCTTTTCTTAGTTACCTGATGCAACAAGTCACGATAGGTAACCATATTATTGAGTCTGTTAAACTCCACATCTCCATAAGTTAGCTCCCTGGCTTTCATTAAGGTTATTTGCCCACTTTCTTTCTGTTTTTCCTTTACCGATTGGTATAAATCTCTCCTCATTTGATCAAATCGTAAAGAATTTACCGATCTAAGCAAAGGATACTTAGATTCTATATAATCAATCCAAGCTAAGCGAAGGCTGTTTTGAAGTAATGCAACCAGTTCTCCTTCCCTTCTCGAGGCTTTATCTTCAAGCAATTTTTCAATTACTTCTTTCTCTTGAGTATTGAGTGTAAGTTTTAAATTATCGTAATCGCACAAAGCATCAAAATCGTCTTCCAACGATTTTATCATGGTTTCAGCCAATACAGCATCATTGAGCAGGCTTTCTATTCGCCACTCTTTAAAGTAAACTAACCATTGCTGTTTTTTGACAGGTATTTCACTCAGCACATTTGTAAGGTCTGTTATCTGGTTTCTGAAAGCCTCAGGATTTATTGTTTCCAGATTGAAATAACTGCGAAAACCCCGGAAGCTTCTAAAGATATTGAAAGCTTTTACGGCTTTTTTTTGTGCTTCAAACCAATGTGTAAACTCCTCAGTTTTGTATCGGTAAGGAATTTCTGTAAGCCATTTCTGAGACTTTAGTTTTGTGAGGTTGTGCTCAAGATTCAACCGATTATCAATTCTCCTTTCCAGACGTGCAAGATCATCCTTCTTTTGACTGAGCTTATTTTGAGCCAAGGTTTGCTTTACTAGAGCTTTATCTTTGCTAAACAATCGCCATCTAAGATAGCTAAAAATGTTGCCTCTGGAGTTTTGATAATTCTGAAAGACTTGCTGAAAGTGGCCCAATTCTTCCAAGATCAAACTAGTTTCCGGTCTTTCGTCAGTGAAACAAGCTGCTATGTTTTTTTCAATGTTGCTCAGCCATAATACATCGGCGCCTTCAGTGGTATTGAGCGCAATATGCCTGAAATAAAAATACACTTTCCCATCTTCGAGAAGGTGCAGCAATTCATTTATTTTAGTATGGTTTTCATAAATACGTTCGCCCTCAGCAAAATCTATTTCTGTACCAATCAAGTCCATGGTGATGTTTTTAAGGGCTTGCTGGTAAACAGGAATCTCACGCAAATAATTTCGCATCGTATTTAGCTCACTCAGCCCAAATCCATCAAATGAAATTCTATTTTTCCATAAATGTGTATTCAGATCAAATTTTCGGAAATACGCATAGTAAATTCTGATTTTATCAATAAAGGGTTCAATTTCATTGATCTTAAAATACCTGAACTCTTGCTTAATGTTGATGACAGGCTTGTGGCGGTTTGAGGTCAGGTAAAGTTCCTTAATAGATGCTCCAGCCTCTTCCTCGTTGAAAAGCGCCGCTTTAAAATCGTCTATTTCCTCTGTAAGTTGTTCGATTTTGCGACTGGCTAGTAAAAAATTCCTTTCAAGCTGAATGGCATCCAGGCTGTTGTTGCGCATTTTATACTCATACAATCTTTCAGCCTGCTTATTTATTTGCTCATATATCGATTTGCGATCATTCTTAAAGTCATGCACCAAGGCCACAAAATCAGCTAGTTCTTTTTCTTTTAGCCGTTTGTACACCACATCGAGTGCGGCACGTTTTTGGCAAACCAAAAGCACCTTTTTGCCTCGTGCCATATAGTCGGCCATCAGATTGCAAATAAGTTGTGATTTGCCCGTTCCCGGAGGGCCTTGAACTACCACCGAATTACCACGCTTCACAGCATTTAGGGCGTTTTCCTGATATGCATCTGTCTCGTAAGGTGTAAAAGTCTGTTCTTCTTTTACTTTATTTAGAAAATGGAAATAAGGACTATTGCCAGTCGATTTATATTCATCTTTATCGATACTGCGTGATACAAAAAAGTCCTCGACATCTTGAAATTCATTGTTTTCAATCAAATGAAGATAATCGGGTACCAAATAAGAACCTGCTTGCGGAAATACGCCCAGAACTGCTTCTGGAAATAGTTTCAGCATACCCTCGCCCGTCTCTTTTACGAAATCATTTTTCTTAAATATGTCGAAAGTTTGTAATGAATCCAGAAAGTTCTCCTGGTTAAAGTTGATTTCAACGGGGCTCTCTTTGATCAATTGATATAATGATGTCCTAAAAACCCGGCTGTCTGTATCTGAATCTTCAAATACTTTTTCCAGAAACTCATCATCAAGTGGGATTTTGTTGAAAAAGGAATAGGCTAGTAAAAATGTTTTGTTGAAAGAGATACTTAAATCATCGCGTATCGACAATTGCCAATGTCCCTCCTCTTGTTGAATTTCAACTGGAAAAAAAAGAAGCGGACAACGAACCAATGTGCCATCACTGAATTTGCCCCTTACAAAAGGCCAACCAATATAAAGATCTTTGGCTCCTCGTTCTTCAAAAACCTGCTTCTCCAGGCGACTTAAGCGCTTTATTTTCAAACTTACTTTATTTGCATTGGCATCGCGACTATCAGCTACAGTGGTTAGTTTGATTTTTGATTTGCGCGCTATAAGATTTTCAATTATAGAAAATGATGGTTTGTTGTTTACAAAATCAAATTCATGTAGGTCAATAAACTGATCGGCAGGAAGCCTTAGCAAAAGCAGCGAACGATTGGAGGCTGTGAGGTTGGTCAACCTTCGCAGATAGGATTGAAGTATTTGGTTCATACCTTATTGAATTGAAGGTACAAATTGTATTGTATCATGCTAAAATCCAATATAAGGTAAGGCTTTTTCATATTCTTCACTATTTATCAGGGTTGTTATGGCCTCTTGGTTAGGTAAATGACCGCTTTTGCACAAACTATCTAAGACCATTGCCAGTCGTTTTGTGATGTAAGGATGCCGGGCTAATTGATTTGCATTGTGTTGACAGGCGTTTGATTTTCGCGGTACAAAATCGCTGTCGATAAAAGTATCTCTTTTTAAATTGCTCAAGGTCTCATCATCTAAGCCATACACTTCATTAAGTTGATCCTTGCTTACAAAGCCGCCCAATAAATTTCTGTATTTTACTATACGTTCTGAAAGTACAGGGCCAATACCCCGCACAGTCTTGAGTTCTTCAGCCTCAGCTTTATTCAGATCTAATCTTGATGGAGTTTCATGATCGCCGGACAATGAGTTTTTTCTTTCGGTTGCTATTTTCTTTGTTGAAGTCGACGAGGAAGGCAAATTAATAAATTCTTTTTGCTGCTGGTACCATAAGGTGTCGATATAGTAAATTTTTAATATATCTTTTTTCTGATAAATTTTACCACCCTTCTCTCGGTATTTCAATAAGTTATCGACTGCGAATGGGTGCATACCGGTAAGTAACAGACTGTCTTTACCCAAAGTATTTGGATCAAAAAAGAATGTTTCTGTTGTCAGGTTGCGTTGTTGGGGTTTTACAGAATCTTTTTTTGATATTAAGGCCACAAGACTATCCAGACGCTGAACATGTACCTCAGGCATGCTGTAAAAGTTATTATAATAAAACCCGGTAATTACAGGCAGAAGCATCACGATAATAATTAAACCAATCAACACTAAAAATCCGCGGGCTTCAGTGGCAGAATACCCTAATGCCCTACGAGTATAGCCTACCATTCTATTTCTTAAATCACTAGCAGGTTTCTTCATACCATTGGTTCAAATTATTAGGTAGATAACGGATGGGTTTAGATTAATTAGGAAACTTAATCCCTAAAAAATACATATATATGTTGCGATTAATGCTCCTCAGCCTCTTTACCATTTTTTTTACTTGGAGCAAGCTTGAGTACTTTCCAAAAAAAGTACCCGGTAATTAATGTTACCGATAACTGTACAACGATCATGGTAATAATAGCACTGGTTGTCATGGTTTTGCACTTTTTCTAAATTTGGCCGCTTTGTATACCAATAAGCCTATAGATATAAATAAAATTGAAAGCATCAATTTAGCCACATCAATATAGAAAATATTATGTATAAAGTTACCTGTGGCTAGTTTATCTTTGAAATTTATTGTGTCGCCTTCTCCAACAACCAAATTTTTGTTTTGCTTAAAAGTATAAGTCTTTATCACGGTAAGTGAATCAAATGTTTGGGTATTTTTAGGCAATAAATCACGGTTTTTCAATTCTTTTACCCTACCAGCATCATCATGAAAGTAAGTTAGTTGCTTTCCTATTTGAATAGTTTTCTGATTATGTCTGTTAATGCCTGTTTCAACAACTTCACCAGCAACTTCAGATTCAAAATAGTTGGAGAAATAAGCACGGTTTGCTACTATTCCTTTGTTTTGGATTTTTCCTATGATGCTGTTTGGGTCTAGCTCCCAACCATTTTGGAAAGCATTTTGCCAATCGTTTCCCATGGGAGTGGCCAAAGATGCCAAAAATATGATAAAGAGTAAGAAAGGCGTAAGATACTTGGTGATTGGTCTGAAAATATATGGGATTTTTATATCAGCACCTCTATTGAGTTCATTCCAGCCGTTGCTAATACCACGCCACGAAAAAAGTACGCTTTCTACCAAAGCAAATACTACCAGTGAAACCGTTCCTGCCCAATAATCATATTCATCAAAAAAACCTTTATTAAAAAACAATACGGTGGGAAGCCCCATTATTAATACGATGGATCCAAATGACACCGCAGCTTTATTCCGACTCCAATCAAACTCGTCTTCCATAAAGCCCATCCATGGTGTGCCCATAGCGAGTGATGAGGTAATGCCCGCAAAAAAAAGCAATCCAAACCATAGCACACCTGCCAGGGAAGCCATAAATGGCCCCCATTGCCCAAAAAGATAAGGCATGGTTTGAAAGGCCATGGAAAACCCGGCATTTTCCTTAACCCAGTCAAGACCGAGATAACCAACAGCTATGGGAATTACGATGCTCGCGCCAAGTACGATTTCCACAAAGCCATTCATCCATCCTGCCGACATGGCATTGAGTGCAATGTCATCATTGGCCTTCACATAAGAAGCATAGCATTGAATGGTGCCGATTCCCACAGATAGGGTGAAAAAGATTTGTCCGGCAGCAGCCAGCCATACTTTGGGGTTTGATAGACTAGAAAATTGTGGCTCCCAGAGGAAATTTAGTCCGAGAAATGAATTGCAATCATTGCAACCTTCTGGTGCGCCCGAAGATCCAAGGGTCACGCCTTTCAGCGCAAGTAGAAATCCGAAAAATAGCAATAAGGGTATGCCAAATTTAGCGACTTTTTCAATACCGCCTTTGAGTCCTTTAGAAAGTATATATGTATTAAGTATAAGGCACAATACATAAAAAACTATGGCCTCGTAGGGAATTCCTGTGGTTGATCTAGATATACTAACGTAATCACTAAAAAAGCCGGCTACTTCATTTTGGCTCATGCCATTGAAGGTTTGGATCACCGAATGATAGACATAAGAAAGTGTCCAGGACTCTAAATAGCAGTAATATGCGGCAATTGAAATATTGGTAAAAATCCCGAAAACCCCAAAGTATTTCCAAAAGGGGTGTTTCATCATATTGTCGAGGATGAAAGGCGTAGAGTGATTTCCAAATCGCCCACCAAAACGCCCCATAGACCACTCTATCCACAACAGCGGTATACCGATTACCAAAAAGCACACTAAATAAGGGATAATAAATGCACCACCTCCATTTTGAATGGCCTGTACCGGAAAACGTAAAAAGTTACCAAATCCAACGGCATTGCCTGCCATGGCTAATATAAGTCCTATTCTGGTGCCCCAGGCTTCCTTATTTGCACTCATTGTATGCTAAAGGTAAGTAAGTAAAATTTCGCAATAATTTGGCCGAAAATAGTAATACTGTGGTTCTTAAGCAAAGAATAAAATTTTGAGCTTTTGAGAAAATAGAAATTAAATTCTACTTTAAGCCACTTTGAATCATTTGAATTTGGTACTCTAAGAATTATTAATTTTCACAAAAAATAAAATAATCAAACCCTTATACAATTAGTTTCAATACAAATAAGTCAAAAAGCCGACCTATGATTCAAATCATGCCGTAACTGTTTAAAATTGTTCTAAATTTGCTACATAATTTCCGGCTTTTGCTATTATTGTCTTAACTTTATGCACCTTTTTAAAGGACATGAACTATATATTTCGAACATTAAGTATATCATATAAAAACACACCTCTTGAAATACGCGAAAGTGTAGCTTTAAGTGAAATGCAATGTGGTAGGCTGATGCAGCAATTGAGGGAAGTTTCTGGCATTCAGGAACTATTTATTCTTTCTACCTGCAACAGAACGGAAGTATACTACACTTCCGATAATGACCTCAGCTATCAAATCATTCAGTTATTGACTATTGAAAGAGGTATAGTTCCTCAATACGATCTATTCAGGTATTTTCAGATTATTAACGATACGCAAGAGTCTGTTAAACACCTGTTTAGAGTTGCCATAGGTTTAGAATCGCAAGTGGTTGGCGACCTACAGATCATCAATCAGGTAAAACGAGCCTATCAGCTTAGTGCCGATCTTGAGTTTTCTGGCCCGTTATTGCACCGCTTAATGCATACCATATTTTTCACCAACAAGAAAGTAGTTCAGGAAACACCCTTTCGCGATGGTGCAGCATCAGTTTCTTATGCTACTGCCGAACTCGTACAAGATCTTACAGCCAACATCATCAACCCTACTCTACTGATTATTGGCCTTGGAGAAATTGGTGCTGATGTTACCCGAAATCTTTCAGAATCGGGATTCAAACATGTTTTTATTGCCAACCGTACCCGCGAAAAAGCCCGTGAATTGGCAGTGGAGTGTGGCTATGTTGATGTTGATTTCGATAATATCAATCAATATATTGACCGTTGCGATGTAGTTATAACCTCTATCGGTGGCGATCAGTTTTTTATAAAATCGTCTTTCGTAAAATCTCTCAATATACCCGGCTATAAGCACTTTATAGATCTTTCGGTACCAAGAAGCATTGAAAGCACCATTGAATCAGTGCCTGGTGTTAGCTTATATAATATCGACAACATTCAAACCAAAACCAATGATGCACTTCGTCGCAGACTGGCATCGGTAGCGCATGTTGAACAGATCGTAGATGAATCCATTCTCGAATTTTTCCAGTGGACTAAAGAAATGGCCATTTCGCCTACCCTTAACAAATTCAAAAATGCTTTGGAAGAAATAAGGAAAGAAGAAATTGCGAGATACTTGCATAAATTGGCTCCGAATGAAGCAGAAATTGTAGACGAAGTCACGAAAAGTCTTTTACAGAAAATAGTAAAATTACCCGCCATACAATTGAAGGCTGCTTGCCGTCGCGACAATGCCGAAGGCTTGATCGACATGCTCAACGAACTTTTCGATCTGGAAAAACAGCCTCGTAAAAAATCTAAAAATAGCAAATAAGAGCCTCCCTTATTGAGTCAAATATTGCTCAATAGATAGAATTATAACCTTATAGTTTGCATACATATCTGTAAATTATAATTTTACCTGTTTACTATAAAAACTTTTATGGGTATATACTATAAAGATCAGCCGCGGCAGTTGGTAGCAGTTGATTGTATTATTTTTGGATTTGATGCGGGTGAACTAAAAGTATTATTGATCAAACGAGATTTTGAACCCATGAAAGGTTCATGGTCGCTTATAGGTGGTTTTTTAAATGAACAGGAAAGCTTTAGACAATCGGCAGAACGTATACTTTCGAAACTTACTGGCCTCGGCAACATTTATCTAGAACAATTGCAAGCATTTGGTGAGCCAAATAGAGATTCAGAAGATCGCGTGATTTCAGTTGCGTATTTTGCACTTATCAAAATTGATGAACAAAACCAAAACTTCGACTATCCATTTGAAGCACGCTGGTTTAGCATAAATGAAATACCAGAACTGATTTTTGACCATAGCAAAATGATACAAAAAGCCTTGGACAGGTTGCAATTTAATGCGCGATACAGACCTTTAGGTTTTGAGCTTTTACCCAATAAATTTACCATACCTCAACTACAGCAACTCTATGAGAGCATATATCAGCAAAGCTATGATCGCAGAAATTTTAATAAGAAAATAATGTCGATGGGGCTTTTGAATAAGCTTGATGAAAAGCAGAAGGGCTCTTCGAAAAAAGGTGCCTGGTTGTATCAGTTTAATAAAGAGAAGTATGATGACCTGGCCAAAGAAGGATTCAAATTTGCCTTGGGTTAGTCTGCAAGTGTAATTAATGTAGCGAGACGCTACAATATTTTAGGTACAAGCGGATGCTTGCACCAGAGATAGGTTTTGTATCGGTCAAATTCTCCGAGATTTTCTTCCTTTTATTACTGCTTTTGGCAAAGAATTTTTAACCAGTTACTTTTTATACTAAAGAAGTGTGATAGCTCTTGGGCAATTCTACAATCTAATAAAGCATTAATCCAGCATTCAGTTATTTGTTTTTTTATTATTAAATTGAGTCTTGATTCTTCAATGATTTCAACTTTCCATTAAAAAAATTCTACAATGAAAACGAAATCCCATTTAAAACATGTTGCTATTTTAAATTCCATTCAAGCCGGAAAATCAACATTTTCATACTGCTTCATTGTCATTACTTCACTAATGATGTTCTTTACTGCCTGTGGGAATAAAAAGTCGCAGGATTCCACTTCTGAAGAAACAGCCGATGTAAACTCCAATGCAAAATTTGTTGCTAATCCACAGGTAATCGAGCCAGTTGATGAAGTTACCGTTCTGCCAATTGGCTCTAAAGCACCAGAATTCAACCTGCCCGCCACTGATGGCAATTATTATTCACTTGATGACTTTAGCGATGCCAAAGCACTTGTTATCCTTTTCACTTGTAACCATTGCCCTACTGCCCAGGCCTATGAAGAACGTATGAAACAGATCGTAGTTGATTATGAAGATAAAGGTGTGCAAGTGGTAGCCATATCGCCAAATTCCCCAATTGCCGTTTTGCATGAGGAACTCGGATACAGCGATATGGGTGATAGTTTTGAGGATATGATCGTACGGGTTAAGGAAATGGAATACAATTTCCCCTATTTATACGATGGTGATACGCATGAATACTCAATAGCTTATGGGCCGGTTGCCACACCTCATGCCTATGTTTTTGACAAAGATAGAATCTTGCAATACACAGGGAGGCTCGATGCCTCAGAAAAACCAGGCTCTGCCAATGCTGAGGACTTGCGAGCGGCTATTGATGCCGTATTGGCCAACGAGCCTGTGGCACAGCCCGTAACCAAAACCTTTGGCTGCTCTGTAAAATGGTCTTGGAAAAACGAGTGGACGGAAAAAGTAAACAAGGAATGGGAACAAAAAACAGTGAACATTGAAGAAATAGATGAATCTGGAATTAAAAAACTGCTGCAAAATGATTCGGATAAACTAAGGCTGATCAATGTATGGG
>DAIQNU010000048.1:0-14021 GCA_036788235.1 Cyclobacteriaceae bacterium | reverse complement strand
CATGCACAGTCCAAATACCTGATGTTGGAAAATCAGCAGTAGCTTCTATTTCAATTGGCCCTGAATATTCTGTTCCCATACCCCAATGTGCGATATCAACATGGTGCGATCCCCAACCGGTGATCATACCAAGACAAAACTTTTCTACCCTCAACCATCCTGGTCTGGAATAATCGATCTGAGGATGAACCCTTTTTTCAGTATATGGCATCCATTCTGCTGGGCCCAACCACATATCGTAGTTCAGGTTTTTTGGCACTAGCATTTCAGGTTCATTTTCACCAGCAGGATCTATCGGCAAGCCAATTTGAATATTTTTCAATGTGCCAATTCTACCATTTCTAACCAGCTCACAAGCTATTCTAAACTGATCAGAAGATCGTTGCTGTGTACCTACCTGAAATATTGTACCTTGCCGGCTGACAATGTCGCTCATAATCCGTCCTTCGGCTATAGTAAGTGAGCTAGGCTTTTGCATGTAAATATCCTTGCCAGCCAATGCTGCGTCAATAGCTTGTTTAGCATGCCAATGCTCAGGTGTGCTTATAAGCACCGCATCTATATCTTTGTCGAGAAGCATTTCGCGGTAGTCCTCATACATTTTTACACCTGTAAAATTCTTACCGGATTTTAGGCTATAATGATTTTCTACCAATTGTTTTGCTTCTGTAAGGCGCTTGCTGTCTACATCGCACACTGAACTTATTTGCACATGATCATACTTCCAAACGCCTGGCATATCATGGTGTTGAGATATTCTTCCCGTACCTATGGCTGCGATATTTATTCGATTGCTGGGTGCATTTTTTCCAAACACCGATGCCGGTACAATTGTGGGAGCGAAAATTGCTCCTGTGGTAATAGCCGCTGTATTTCTTATAAATGATCTCCTTTTCATTGTTGTATTACTTTAGAATAATCAAATAGACTTTAGCAAAAATTGATAATTCATGCGCTTATTTTTGCCAGAGCCTCTATACATTTTCACAAATACCATTTAGGTTTTTTTAGCTATTTGCTTTCTTTATTTTGCAATTTCGTGGTGTAAGCTTTTTTATAATCTAGACCATACCCGGCTAGAACCCATTGCAAACCACCTGTGACATGCCGAATAAAAACTTCGTCAACATAGCTTTCATCTGCATGCCCTAGTGAAGTGCACCATTGACGTCCTCCATCGTGTGTATTGCACCAGACAGCTGGAAAAATATCTCCAAAAGTTTCAGGCTTCCCTTTTTCGTCAGTGACTGTAGACAAATCGTGCACGAGTAACACCCGAACCGCCGGATTAAAGTCTTTTAGATAATAGCATTCATCTTCTACAGTCCAGGTTGTTGGTACACCTTTCATAGATGGGTGCTCGGTATCGAAAACCAATGTATTGTACTTTTGAAATGGCGGATGCCTAAGAAATGTACCTCCGGCCAATTGCTTAAACCATGGCCAGTTTCGTTCGGTACCCGATATAGAATGGATACCAACAAATCCACCACCTGCCTGAATATAGCGCATGAAGGCAACTTTTTGATTATCAGTATCAAAAACATCGTTGTTGGTATTAGAAAATATGATGGTATGGAATTGTTTAAGATTTGCCTCATCAAAAACTGATGGGTCTTCGCTTACTACGATTTCAAATGAGTGGTCTTTGGCCATTTTTTCAAACATAGCCACACTAGCTGGAATATTCTTATGTACATAGCCATCTCCATTTTTCGTATAAACAAGCACTTTTTTGCCTTTAAGTTTACCTGTTTTGTTGTCGCATTTACCTTTTTGTGCCTTAACTTCCATCATCAAAAAAGAAGAGGCTAAGACGAACAGCAACAAAAATTTGTTTAAAAAATTTTTACTTATCATAATATAGATTTTTTATTACCGACTATTTTAGGCTAAAAGTTACTTGAACCGGGTGTGCAAAATCGTTCCATATATTTTCAGCCTCTGTGGCACTTAGGTCGCCTTCAAATATTAACATGCGGTACTTGAGCATATAATTTTTACCTTTTTCAAGCTGCCAATCCTTATTACGGGTAGGCGAAAAGTTGATAAATACATCGCCGCGATTGTTGTTGGCGTCAACTGGCCACACCCTAAGTGGCTCAGGGAAATTGAAATTATCAGGGTGACCCATAAATAGAATTCCGGCTTTGCCCTGTGGTGTATCGCCAACTACAACACACCATCGGGCTGGTTGGCCATCAGCCTCTTTTCTATCAAGACCTTCTGAAGTAAAAACCTTTGAGTTTTCATTTGTCCAGTATTCCGTAGCTCTATATCCAAATCCGCCATACCTATATTCTTGTAGAATTATGGATTCTTGTGGAATCATAGTAGAATTTAGTTGTATTAGAAACTTACCATCGGTTCTGTTATACAGAATCATTTCCTGCAATTCTGTTATAGCTTCTTTTGATTTTTCGGTTTCAGGCCATGTTATGTGCTTATGCTTTGCTTTGATAGAGGCCAAAATATTTCCCTTATTTATGTCTGACACCCCATTGTTTATGATGGTGCCCTGTCCTTTGGCCAAATTCCAAAAATCAATTTCCTCTCCCAAAAAATTCGTTTTGGTCCACGGGTTCCAAATGCCATAGTGGTGATAATGGTCCGCCGGTTGAATGGCAGTAAGAATGGCTTCATTAGGCGCATATAATGGATGAATGAAGCCACCCCTTTTATACAAACTGTCTACGCCTGAAGGAGGATCTACAACATCGGCCTGGTAGGTAAAGACTTTTTTATTGTTTAGTAAAAAATGGTAGCTCCCCTTCTGTGCTTTCACCTCCAAGGCACAGACAGAATTGGATGCTTGTTGTGCTCTTTTCAAATAAAAGCTACGGTCTGTTTTTGCAGCTGTTTTTCCACTGAGTTGCCAATGAATGATGCTTTCATTCTCGGTTGAAAATTGAATGTCAATCGGCAATTCCTTCCCATCCACCTTTTCGAATAAAGCATATTGTTGATCAGAAGGCAATCCGGTGCCTTCAATCGAAAAAGTAACTATAGATTCAAATCGATCTATCTGGCCGGAGCTTACAGTGAGTGTTGCAACAATTCTGTCATTATTTGGCGAAAAAGAACCAAAAACAATGAGTGAGGCCAATAAAAAAAATTTGGGTTTAAGCTTTCTCATAAAAATATAAAGTAAAGATGAAAGATAAAATTTATTATTGCAACCGATTGCATTAAATAATTACTAAATCAACTACTAATAGCTAAGTACCTACTGTCTACTAAAGTAGGCACTATTTTATTCATGTGTGATTGTCAACCTTAGCTTCCTGACGATCGATCAAGCAATTTTGAAATAGCACAAAACAAAGCTACAGTAAGCAATTGCTCTACAATTTCGGTACTTAAGCTGACGATAGCAATGTATTCCGGATGCGTTTAGCCTTTTGAATAGTTTTGAAAATAAATGACTTGCGAATATTTATTCTAAAAACAAGTCTTAGGATTAATGCGTAGGAATCAAGGATCGTAATAGCAGTTTATCTGGAACTACAATGCAAACTGATAATATTTAAGCACACCATTTTATCATAATTTTGTTAAGATCGCAGGAGTAGTGTAAATTTCAGGCATTCTTTACAAACCAAACGAAATAAACCCGATGAGAGGTATTGGCAGGTATTTTCTATTCTTAAAAATAGTAATAACGAAAAGAGAGCGATTTAAAATTACAGCCAAATTGACACTGGACGAATGTATTTCCATAGGAATAGAGTCGCTGGTAATTGTGGCCATCGTAAGTACTTTTATTGGTGCTGTAACTTGCGTTCAAACGGCCTATAATATGCTAAGCCCACTTATACCTACCTACATAATCAGCCTTATCGTTCGCGACATGACCTTACTTGAGTTGGCGCCTACAATTACAGCTATTGTTTTTGCTGGTAAAGTAGGTTCTAATATTGCAGGTGAATTGGGTACAATGCGCATATCAGATCAAATTGATGCATTAGAAGTTATGGGCATTAATTCAGCATCATTTCTGGCCATTCCCAAGATCATTGCTAGTTTACTTATGTATCCGATGTTGGTGATTATTGCAGCATTTCTTTCATTAATGGGAGGGTACCTTGCCGGCACCCTTACCGGAGTTATTACTCCAGAAGAATATATATATGGCATCAGAGCTGATTTCAACGAGTATAACGTTACTTTTATGTTAATCAAATCCGTTTTCTTTGCTTTTTTAGTGGCTTCAATTTCATGTTTTAAAGGGTATTATACCCAAGGAGGTGCTTTGGAAGTAGGAAAGGCTAGCACGAGTGCGGTGACTAATAGCTGTATTGCAATACTTATAGCAGATTATATGCTGGCTCAATTACTTTTATAATTCAAATAGCCGTATGATTGAAATTAAAAATATAAAAAAATCTTTTGATGGGGTTGTAGTGCTCGATGGCATTGATGGTGTATTTGAAAAAGGCAAGTGCAATCTCATTATAGGTACGAGTGGAACAGGGAAAAGTGTATTACTCAAATGCATGGTGGGTCTGATAAAACCTGACGAAGGCGATGTACTATTTGATGGTCGAGAGTTTACACATTCAACCAGAGACATTGTTACTTCTGTACGCCGAGAGATTGGAATGCTTTTTCAAGGAAGTGCTTTATTCGATTCGAAAACTGTGGAAGAAAATGTGATCTTTCCGCTTGATATGCTCACACAAATGCCCAAGGATGAAAAGCTCGAAAGGGTTAATTCTTCCTTGAAAAGAGTGGGGCTCGAAAATGCCAATAAAAAAATGCCTTCGGAGCTTAGTGGTGGAATGAAAAAAAGGGTGGGAATTGCTCGAGCTATTGTAAACAATTCCAGATACCTGTTTTGCGATGAACCAAATTCTGGCTTAGATCCTCAAACGTCCATTCTTATTGATGATTTGATTAAAGAAATTACAATTGAGTTTGACATTACCACTATTGTGGTAACACATGATATGAATTCTGTAATGGGTATTGGTGATAAAATAATCTACTTAAGTGGTGGTAAAAAATTATGGAGTGGTACAAATGATGAAATCTTTGATACCAATGTGAAACAACTCAAGGAGTTTATATATGCCAATAAACTGATGCAGGCAGCTAAAGAAAAAAATGACGAAGTTTAAAAAAGTGCACTTACCTGTACATTTCCATGATGAATAAATTGCATTCCTTCTGACTTTCTGGCATCGTATTGAATCATTATCTGAAGGCCGTTTATCAACCTTTTTTGCATTACGACATTCCAGGTAATGTTAGAGCCTGGCCTAAGAGCCTCTAGTAGCACATATCCTACAGGCGACTGCTCCTTACCTTCAAAAATAATTGATGCATACCGCAATCTGCTGCTAAGCATATAATCAGCGGTACTACTATATCTGAGCTCCAGGCTTCCTTCACGCCAATTCGCATATTCCGGATTTTCATTACTCAGCGGATTTACCTTGCTGGTGATATTAGCCTGAGTAGTCAATCTGAATTTGCTTCCATATTGCCACGATACTTCAGGTACCACCTTCTGTTCTACTATTTGAAAATTGCGATCAAGCATAAAATCAGAAGTATGTCTTTCTGAACCAGCTTGACACAAGATCATAAAATTCCAAATTTGGGTAGGGTTGTAGCGTAGTTTTATATGACCGGCATCGCGTTTTCGTGCTTCGAATCCATTGATATGAAGTTGACGGTTGTTGGAGGTTGCAAAGCCTCCTTCGGCACCATAAAGCGTTTTTTTCTTATTATAAAATATTACTGAGCGCCACTGGCTCCGTTCAAACATAATTTCATCGTCGGGAATGCTGCTACCTAATGGCAGCAAGCGCTGAAGCAGATTTTCCGAGGTCACCTTGCGCGAGGCATTGAGCGAGCTCATAACTGAAAATCTGGCCAAAAATGCTGTGAAACCCCCGCTATTTTCCCATGATCGAGGCAGATCGGCATTTATCCTGTAGTTAAGTTGATTATCATAGGCAAATACAAATTCATCGGTAGGCATCAGAATGCGAATATAATTTCGCTCATCAGGGTTAATGGCCGGGTAAAATTCATTGATATCCTGAATACCATCTCCATTATCATCACGCCAGGTGTGCGTGCCCTGCCCCGTTGGCACTTGCACATAGAAGAAATCCCTCCGCATTTCCCGTCCATTGCCCATGCCATAACTAAGTTCGGATTGCAAATGATTGTCGAGCATATTGCCCGACCAGTTTATTCTGCCTGAAATGGCTTCTTCACCTGGTTCTTGTGTAGATTCTGCCAATTGATTTTCTGCTTTGCGCCAGGTAAGTAGCATGTCGAAGCGATGCTTACTACCAACCTGCCTGGCTATACGTGCCATAGAAGTTTGCGATTTGAAAAAAGGACTAAAATTGCCATCAACTGGCACCTCATCAGTGCGAAAAGTATGAGATAATGAAAAACTGGTTTTCAGGCTGTCATTGCTTTGGATAGAAAATTGATGTTCATGAAAATACATGGCTGAACCAATTATGCTATCGGTACCCGGTTTAAAAATCATATTTTGATCGGTAGCATAGGTGTAGCCGGGAATTACCCAGGGTGTCATATATCTAATATTTGCCTGCCATCTTTGCCAGCTGGAATTGACCATTTCGGCTTCATTATTCATGTTGAACCATTGAGTACTTAGCCTAAAATTACCCAGTTTTTGGGCTGCCGCTACTTGATGCTGCCAGCCATTCACCAAACCATCCTTTTGTCTTTGGGTGCTTGCCACCTCTAGAAATGCTTCATTGTCTTTTTTGAAAGACATACCGGTGTGGATTATCTGATCGGTTGCACCTGCTTCTTCCACCGGGACATTTACGCTCCAGTCACGATCAAATTCTACTGGCCTGAAGCGGTCTATGGAAGCAAAATTCCGGTTCAGTTTTTCCAGATAGCTTTCTCCACCAAGCTTATAACCTTTTGCCCAATTAATTTCTCTTGGCAAAGCTCTATAGCCGATTTTAAATGCATATCCCTTATTGTTTTCGTTATCGAGCTCCGAAAAAAGGTTATTGTCAACTTCAGAGAAAGCCATTTCTAGAAAAAATTCGTCATGCGCACTGAGATTGTACGAGCCACCCATGTTTACCATTTGGCGCTTATCGGGTGCTTTTAATGGTTTTATTGGCTCAGCATTGCCTTGGGGTATGTTGTTGACTGGTGCAATCCACTCATAGACCCGGCCATTGGCAGTTGCAGTTTTCAATCTGTAATGACCATTGCCCTCTCCTACCTCATGAAACGATACCTGATAAATATTGTCAACACGCCTACTTACATGGCGAAATATAGAAGCATATGACTGACCTTCGACCAAAGTATCTATTTTTTGATACAATACCGCACTTGAATTGAATTCGGTTGGCACTGCCCCGGAATAAACGGCCTTGCTCGGGTCGTCACCAGCTTCGCTCAAAACCTGCATCATATCCTGGTCAAGATGCTGCCCTATTGGCCTGAATTTATTGTCCTGCTCATTGTAAACATTGACAAAAGCCTTCCACCTTTTGTGCTCTTGTTGGTGCTTTACCGCCACTATACTTCGGCTATATTGCTGATCGGAATATTCCACATCGATGCGAATACGGGTAAACCGAGTAATAATAACCCCGGGCATAAAGGTGATTTCAGCACGGTTGTAGTCTATTATATAGTCCCGCTGAAACCCTCTTTGCATCAATTTTCCATCGATAAATACCTGCTCGGAATTGGCCAGAATAATTGCTAGTGGTGAAGCACCCGGAATGCGTATGCGATAAGGGCCGGGCATGCCTTCTATGGCATCAAGCTGCAATGAAGCAAATTTTCCCTTGGCAGCTGAGGCACCAACCGAGCTAACAGCCTCACCATTTTTACCTACTTTATGGTTTGCAGTAAAGAGAGCTCCTTGTACGTTTTTGTTATACTGTAAAAATCCGGGTCGGCTGTTTCTTAGCACAATATCGCCAGCCAGCAATGAAATATCATCGGTAAAAAGCTCGACCATTACATTATCGAATTCCTGTACCCGCGCTGTGTTGCCTTCTGGCTGGTAAGGAATCTGCTGATCTGTTATGCTGGCTCTAATGCTCAACTCGTCAGTCAGTTGCCCTTCGAGTTGTAGGTTAAGGGCAGATTGCACAAATAAATTCTGCATGTTACCCATGGTGATGCCCCTGGTAAGGGCCCCACTTTTCTGAATATTGTCAGTATGAAATAGTTCTTCTTGCCTTAAAACTTCAATTTGAGTTTCCTCATTTTTTCGTGATAACTTTTCTGGATTCCTGTATTCGGCCTGGCTCTTGTGCATGTACTCACGATGCAGAATAATTGGAATTGTTCGATAACATATTTCCACTTGCTTGCCGTAAGCCAGGCTGTCCATAGTGAGTAGGCCCGTTCCTGGTTCATAATGAAATGCATAGGAATTTCCTTGACCATCTTTTACTTGTATGGTTTCAGGCCAGGCTGTTAGGGAGTCGAGTAAGATAGGCTCAGCAAATATCTTTTTATTCTTACAAATCACAAGGGGTCCTTGACCATAAGATGTTATAGCCACAGATAAAAAGCCGATGATGAAAAGCCAGCGCATCAGGTTTTTATAGGTAATTCAATGAAAAATGTTGTTCCGTTACCTGGTTCTGATTCAAACCAAATTTTACCTCCGGCATGTTCTATACCCCTTCTGGCTATTGCCAGCCCTATACCCGACCCATTTGGCTTTGTGCTGAAATTCGGTATAAATATTTTATCTCTTATCTCTTCAGAAATTCCTACACCGTTATCTAAGATTGAAAGTAACAACCTTTTGTTTTTTAACATAACCAGTTGAGAGCGTAAAACAGGTTTTTCACCTTCTGCAACAGACTGCAATCCGTTAATTATAATATTAGATATGGCTCTGCCGATCCATTGCCGATCGCCTAAAACCAAATAAGAACCTGGTTCAATTTTGCTAAAAAATTTTCCGCTTTCTTTATTGTCATACAATTCGATCGTTTCGCGAAGTAAAGCTGAAAACTCAAATTCTTCTGTGCCTGGTACAGGCATTTTGGCAAACTCTGAAAAAGAAGTAGCTATATCACTTAAGGTACTAATCTGATGAAGTAGTGAATCTATCTGGCGCAACCTATGTTCAGTTTTCGGATCATTTTCATCAGCTACAGTACGACGCATATGCTGTAGTGTAAGTTGCATAGGCGTAAGTGGATTCTTGATTTCATGTGCTACCTGTCGTGCCATTTCGCGCCATGCACTTTCTTTTTCACTACGCGCCAATGCTTTCCGACTTTCCTCAAGATTTTCGAGCATTTTATTGTATTCACCCACCATCAAGCCGATCTCATCATCAGAGTTCCATGCTAAAGGCTCGTTGTAAGCAAGTGTAGTTCTTCTTATTTTTTGTGTTATTAGTCTTAATGGAAAAGTAAGCCAACGTGAAGCGAAGTAAGAGCCAAATAAGAAAATTAGGAAGATAAACGTGAAAATGTTCATCACATTCATCAATACCACGATCACATTCTGTTCATATTCTAGTCTAAAATCAAAAAATGGTAAACTCAAGATGCCAATAAGCTCTCCCGTTTCAGAGGATTTAATCCCAAAATAAGTGTTTTTAAAGGTCAGCTCACCTACGTTTTCTTCAAGCACCACATAGTTGTCATGCTGTATGGCTATATGAACTAGAGCCAACGGGTTGATATGCTCTGACAAAAGTTCATTTTCATAGATAAGAGGTTGACTGGCTACCAATAACCTCCCACCGGTATTGAATATATTTATATCAAGTTCGGCAAAACCAGCTACTTCTGATATTTGTACGCGCAGTTGTTCAGCGTCTATTCGTTTTTCCTGGTAGTTTTTAACCATACTTGAAATGCGTGTGCTGAGATTTCTGGCTCTTTCCAGGTATTGTAGTTCGGTTTCTTTACGATAGGATTGTAGAATAACACTAACTATTGTAATACATACGATTAGCAAAGGCACAAAATAGGCAACATTCAAAAACATCTGAATACGGGAGGCATAATTTTGCTTTAGATTATTGATGCGTACATAAATACTAATAATGAGTAAAATGATGAGAATGCTAATGACAAACAGGAGAAAGAGAAAAGAAAAATTGGTGGCTGTTCTCAGTAAAGGATACGGTTTTGAAGAAATAACCACCGACTTACCATCGTTGCCAGAAAAAACCCTATGTCTCAATTCATCAATGATAATCCCTTCCTTCATTTTCAAAGCAGGGTCTGCAAGTAGCGATGCATCTATATTCTTTTGATAATTAAAATCTCCATAGTTGAATATGAGGTTATCTACATCAAAGATGCCATAACTCAATTTGTTCTGTTGTACTACTTGTACAAACCGGTTGTCTGTGAGAAGTAGTGGATATACACTGTTGGGTATAATCCTCTTTAGTCGCAGATCAAGCAATACATAACCTGCCACCTGGTTGTATCTGCGTACATCTACAAAAGTGAGGTACCTGTTAAGAACGCCTTCATCATAACGACTAAAAAAATATAAATTTCTATAGTTGGTCTGGTTATTTCGATACTTTTCCTTCATTTGGTGGAAGTTAAGAAGCCCTGGGGCTCCATCGAAAGGCTCACCCAATGAATTGAAAAGATGAATTTGAATATCGTACCGGTCAAGATAATTGTTAAGGAAAACCCTTCTGATTTTTTGCCTAACAATATCTTTTGAAGTATAAGGGCTGAAAAGTCGATTCTGAATAAATGCATCAGCTTGAATCTTCTCAACCGCATCCATGAGCAAAAACTCGGTGAATGGATCATTTTCAGTAAGCAACTGCGATGCAAGTCTTTCTTCTTCTATACCATGTTGGCGAACTCTATCATTGTAGATGGCATATGCGCCAATGATAGAGGTTGGCAACCCACAAACAAAAAAATACACAAAAGTAACATATTGTATTCGACCAATGAAATTGGGTAATTGAAAAGCATACAAAACAGTGTAGAACAGTATATTTATAAAAATTACCATGGATACCTCCCAACCTACTAGCCAACCTATTATAGCGTAAAGAACAGTCCCAGCCAGAAATAAATACAAGATGTGCATTTGGCTAAGGTCATTGATCCGGAAAAATATCTTGAAAACCACATGACTCAATAAGAAATAAATAACCCCGCCTAAAAAGAAAACTATGTAGCTAAAAAATTTAAACTGACTGAAACTTAGCTCCGCCGTAATATCTAATGACCATTGTGAATGAACGGATAGCGAATAAACTAAATAGTATTGAAAAGTTAACAGCATATAAGAACTTGCTATCAAGCAAACCGAAATAACTGACTTGGTAAAATGACTTGATTGCAGAAGCTTTTTGAAAAAGATGGTTTTGAAGTAATGCCGAAAAATGTAACCCGATAGCGCCGTAATCACTACCATATTGAGTATCAAGTCACCCAATGAGGGATTTAGGGATGAAGATGCATAGTTTTTCAGATCAAATAAACTTATCGGTACAATGGCATATGGAAAATCAGCCGCAAGCATCAGGAATCGTACTAAAAACAGGCTTCCCGATAGAAATAAAAAACCTTGGGAAAATTTATGCTGATCGATAAACGACCATGTAAGCCTGACTAGAAAAATAACGAATGAGAGTAAAGACAAAATGATAATGCTTGCAATTACATAGGTTTCTCTAAAATCAGCTACTCTATAGGCAGCATTATATCTCACTGAAAATAGCCTTTTACCGCTTGCTGTAAATATGTCAAAAAGTAAATCATTTGATTCTGCAAATACTTCAAACTCCTGATCATCGAATATTCTATGATTTATCTCAACCTTGAGATATTGATTGACAATATTTGGCTCATGCGAAAGTGGTATTAATGTAAAAATCTCGAGGTTTCTTTGTTCCACAGTTGTGTCAGTGCGACAGAGAATATATTTGTCTTTACCCGACTGAAAAAAACGAATTTCATCGGTGCCAGTTAAGTCTCTATACCTTGGTACAAATCGATAATCAGACCAGTGAAGCAAGCGACCATTAATAAATGTGAAATAAGGGTAGCGGGTTTGCAAGCCGGCATGCTCAAAATTTTCAGATTTACTGGCAGATAGCAAATGCTCTAAGTATAATTCCTGATCCGATTTAGCCTTTTTAATTTCTTTCAAGACATGTTCCTGAATTCTCTGAGTAAAATATTCAGGTCTGTTTACCTTTTTCAAAAGGGCATACTGGAGTAGCAATGCTAATAGTAGCAAGCCTATAGAGATAAAAAAATAACGGTTTTTTCCAGCCAGAAACTCCTTACGCTTCACCAAATTATTGTTTAATCAACCCTCTGCTCAACAAAAAATTGCAAGCCTCCAAATTTAGAGAAAAATGAGGTAGTAATTGAGTATTACCAACATGGCTACAATGCTAAATGGCATGTATGAATGTTTTCTGTGCATTTTGCACGAAAAATTATGCCGAATTCAATATTAACAACATACAAGTTTTGAACAAAGGTTGAAAATCAGAAAAAGAGAGGGATTTTGATTCAATAATATGACAAATTGAATTACGATCAGGAAATACTGCTTCGGATAATTATTTGGCATAATTTGGCATGGAGCATTTATTATAAATCCAGGGAAGTGATGGCTCTAATATCCCTGATTATTCACTCAATCTTCATATCGTTTATCACCAGTTTTTATCTAATGGTATGTTGCTAACACTTAAAACATTTCATCCAATTGTTGAACTTTTTTGGCTCAACTATCTTTTCTATCCATAAAGTCACTCGATATTCATTCATTTTTTTGTCAATAAAACAACACAAAGTGCATTATTTTTTGCGCTAATAGTCTATATCTAACCAAATTAATTGGTCTTCGTAAACATTAAAGGATCAAAATAAACCAATCAACCAAAAATCAATACTGAATTATGTTCAAAAATCAATTATTACCTGCAATTTTAATCGTCGGATTATCATTATTTTCTTGTGATCAGGATGGACGAAAGCAACAAAAAACCAAAGACGAAAAATATAGAAAAACAAGTAAGGAAGTAGAAAAAGTAGTTGACGAACTCGGATTGCTATATGTAGAAGAAGGTGCACAGGATATTATCACCTACGAAGATGTAAATGCGGCGCAGCAAGCCTGGTGCGATGCGCTTGTTGAAATCGGCAGACTTTATAGTGAAGGAGGTGATTACAGGGCCTATGCAGAGCAAGTATTAACAGAAGCCTATAATTATGACCATGGCAAGGTTTTTTTCAAACCTACCCTGGCACATGGTGATCAGACCTTCCGCAACACCAAACAAGGTGCATTATCGTATTTTGTGGGTGATGATGAAAAGTATTCTGGCGATAAGGGTTTTGCCTTAAAACCCTGGGTAAATGCCCGCTATACAAATGCCGGCGGAAATGAACAGGGAATTCAGATTTATGGTACGGTAGCCATCACCATGGGCAATGTTTTCGTCACCGATAAGGATGGAAACGAAGTAATGGTAGATAAAACCTGGGTATTTAAAAAAGGTGATGATGGGCAATTAAGAATTATTGTTCATAAATCTTCCCTTCCTTTTTCTCCCGATGCCATATAGCCTGGTTTATCCAATATGCACATATCGTGCATATGTCAAGAATGTTTCAGATTCCAAAAGGAAGCAATTGTAAAAAAGTAAAAGCCGTCTTTGTTCAAAACGGCTTTTACTTTTTTCATATAATGACAAACCATGAAACCTCATGGTATAAGCAAAATCATGGTTAGCTCAATACTTTTAATTCATATTAAGTTTTTTCTAAATCCGGCCTTTTTTCAACTTGTCGGCTATCAAAGTCACTTCTTCAATGCTAAAAGTGGTAATTTCACTTACCTCTTCCAAGGACATACCTCTTTTTAAAAGATTCTGGACAATCGAGTAAACAACTTTCTTTTCGCGACGTTTTTCAGCACGTTTTTCGCCGATGGCAATGCCTTCATTCCTGGCTCTTTCCAATAAAAACTCTTCTATGCCCATGGTTGCTTTATTTTGTGTCAGCAATTCTACT
>DAIQNU010000047.1:2395-14165 GCA_036788235.1 Cyclobacteriaceae bacterium | reverse complement strand
CAGTAGATCCACGACCAATCATTGACATTTTCGCCAAAATAACCAAGCGCTACAAAAGAGCCTACAAGGAAAACAAAGAGGCCTTTTATGATGCCCGTTGGCTACAAGAAAATGTTGCTTTTACTGGAGAAGTTTGGCTGGGGCACTTGCGCTATGGCACCCATGGAAAAAATGCCATAGAAAGCACCCACCCCATGCTCAGACAAAATAACTGGCGCAGTAGAAATCTAGCGGTTGCCGGCAACTTCAATATGACCAATGTTGACGATTTGTTTGATGTATTGGTGAAACTGGGTCAGCACCCAAAAGAAATTGTAGACACCGTGACTGTAATGGAGAAAATTGGTCATTTTCTTGATCTTGAAAATCAGGAAATATTTGACAAGCTCAAAAGCCAATATAGCAATTCGGAAATCACAGGTATCATTGAAAACGAAATTGACCTGGGCAGGGTGTTGAAGCGATCATGCAAAGACTTTGATGGTGGCTATGCTATGGCTGGAGTTACGGGTCATGGTGCTTCTTTTGTCGTTCGCGATCCTGCTGGCATAAGGCCGGCATATTACTATGCCGATGACGAAGTAGTGGTGATAGCCTCAGAAAAACCTCCTATCAAAACAGCTTTTGATGTAGAATATTCTGAAATAAAAGAAATTAAGCCCGGCTATGCACTTATCATAGATAAAGCGGGTAATTATAAAGAAGTGAAAATTTTGGATACGCTGGAGAAAAAATCCTGCAGCTTTGAGCGCATCTATTTTTCTCGAGGATCTGACCCTGATATCTACTCTGAGCGAAGAAATTTGGGTAAATATCTGGTGCCAAAAATTCTGAAGTCCATTAATTTTGATCTGAAAAACACCGTGTTTTCTTATATACCCAATACCGCCGAAACAGCCTTTTTGGGTATGATCACCGGTATGGAAGATTATCTGATCCAACTCAGAAAGGACATACTGATAGATGGTAAACCTTCGCTCGAAAATATTGATGAACTGCTGGCTTTTAGACCTAGGGTAGAAAAGCTGGTGATTAAGGACGCTAAGCTGCGCACTTTTATTACTGATGATACCCAACGCGACGACCTCGTGGAGCATGTGTATGATACGACTTATGAAGTGGTTCAGAAAGATCGCGATACACTCGTGGTTGTTGACGACTCTATAGTAAGGGGAACGACCCTGGAGCGATCGATTCTGAAATTGCTCGATAAACTGCGACCTAAGAAAATTGTAATTGTTTCGTCTGCTCCGCAAATCAGATATCCCGATTGCTACGGCATCGATATGTCCAAAATGAAAGAATTTGTGGCATTTCGTGCCATGCTAGAACTTCTCAAAGATTATCAAATGAATGATCTGCTTGCTGAAGTTTATGATAAGTGTCGCGATTCAAGAGGACAGAAAAATGTGCCCAATTACGTAAAAGAATTGTATGCGCCGTTTTCTGATGAACAGATTTCCGACAAGATTGCCGAGATCATTACACCGAAAGACATGCGTGCAAAAGTTCAGGTAGTTTATCAAAGTGTAGATAGTCTACACAAAGCTTGCCCACATCATTTGGGTGATTGGTATTTTACTGGCAATTACCCGACTCCAGGTGGAAACAGGGTGGTCAATAAAGCTTTTGTAAATTTTATGGAAGGCAAACTGGTAAGAGCTTATTAGTATTCCAATTCAAGTATAAAAAAAGAACCACTTTATCGTCACCTGCTGATGCAAAACAAAGAGGTTCTTTTTTTATAGAGGTATTTCAAATTCTGCTACACTGAAAAGCTTTCACCACAACCGCAGGTGCGCGAAGCATTTGGGTTGATGAATTGAAAACCTTTGCCATTGAGGCCATCTGAAAAGTCCAGCGTAGTACCTGCAAGGTATAGTATGCTTCTTTTGTCTACCAAAATTTTAACCCCTTTATCTTCAAATACCTGATCATTATCTTGAAGCTTGTCGTCAAACCCAAGGTCGTACATTAAACCGGAACAACCTCCTCCTTTTACTGATACTCGTACATTATAAGCTTCATCTTTTCCTTCTTCTTTTCGAAGAGAAATGATTCTGTCCATGGCTTTTTCCGAAATACTGATCATATCGCAATAATGTTTGATGGTAAAATTCTGCGCATAAAAAACCTAAGTTAGTTATGCAACTTGCAAAAATACAGATTTTTTGTGAAACTGTACCTAATGAACGATATAGTATTCAAATGGTTTTCAGGTAAACTGACATTGCTCAGAGAAAGGTTCTGCCTTTGTGCCAGAACCATTTTTATTGAATATGCCCATGCTTTTTGCCCTGCACCAGACATTTTATACAAAAAACCATGCGGTAATTAATGAATGATGTAGTTTTGCGAACATAATTGGCAAGATTGAATCATGAGCGAGAAAAGAACTGAAATAGGAACGCTGGGTGAATTTGGATTAATAAACAGGTTGGCCGGGCAATTTAAGAACTATCAGCAAACTTCCACTAAAATAGGCATAGGTGACGATGCCGCGGTAACTGGCGAAGGTGAGTTGCTGTCACTTATTTCTACTGATATGCTGCTGGAGGGTGTGCACTTCGATTTATCCTATACGCCCATCATGCACCTCGGCTACAAAGCAGTAGCAGTGAATGTATCGGATATTGCTGCCATGAATGGCATACCCCGGAGTATTGTGGTAGGTCTGGCACTTAGCAACCGCTTTTCGGTAGAGGCGGTAGATGCCTTGTATGCTGGCATCAAGCATGCTTGCGATGACTTTAAAATTGACCTGATAGGGGGCGACACAACTTCTTCCAAATCAGGTTTGGTGCTATCGGTCACCGTAAGTGGCGATGTCCATAAAGATAAAATTGCCTTGAGAAGTGGTGCAAAGGAAAGCGACATTCTCTGCGTAACAGGTGACCTTGGCGCAGCTTACATGGGTCTTCAAGTATTGGAACGTGAAAAACAGGTGTTCCTCGCAAACCCGAACATGCAGCCTGATCTGGAAAAATACAAATATATTGCGCAGCGACAAATGAAGCCCGTAGCCCGAATGGATATAATACACGAAATGGCCGATCTGGGTGTAGTGCCATCTGCCATGATCGATGTTTCAGACGGGCTGGCATCCGAATTGTTCCATCTTGGAAGCCAGTCAAATGTGGGATTCAAAATTTATGAAGATAAATTGCCACTTGACCAGCAAACTTATTCTACCGCTGTAGAGTTCAATATTGACCCCATAACTTGTGTGCTCAATGGGGGCGAAGATTACGAACTGCTGTTTACTATCAACCAGAGTGACTTCGAAAAACTGAAAAACCATCCTGATATTCACTTTATAGGCTATGCAACCAAACCTGAAGAGGGTAAAGTACTCATAACCAAAGGGGGCAATGCCGTGCCTTTAAAAGCCCAGGGCTGGAATCATTTTTCTGAGAAATAAAAAACGTAGCGAGCCATTATGGAACATCTATCCTTATTTGAACTCAACAAGCTGGTAGGGGTAATGCTCGATGCACACCTCGAACCTGCCTACTGGGTGGTAGCCGAAATCGGCGAGATGCGCCAACATGGCAGCGGACATTGCTACCTCGAAATGGTCGAGAAGGAAGATCACAAGGTGAAAGCAAAAATGCGCGCTACCATTTGGTCATATACTTTTAGAAACCTTGGCACCTGGTTTGAACGTATGACGGGCGAGCCTTTGAGGCCGGGATTGAAAATTCTGTTTCAGGCCTCGGTGAGTTTTCATGAAGTTTATGGCCTGAGCCTCAATATAAAAGACATAGATGCCGCCTATACCCTGGGTGAACGGGCGAGGCAACGCAATGAGACCTTGCAAAGATTAAAAGAAGATGGGGTTTGGGATATGAACCGTGAGCTTTCTTTGCCCATGGTTCCGCAGCGTATTGCCGTGATCAGCTCAGCCACAGCGGCAGGTTTTGGCGATTTTACCAATCAGTTGACGCAAAATCCTTATGGCTATGTATTTGACATAAAGCTTTTTCAGGCAACCATGCAGGGAGAGGCAGCTCCGGCATCCATTATCAAAGCTTTGCATCAAATATTCGATATGCCCAGGCATTTTGATCTGGTGGTGCTCATTCGAGGAGGAGGCGCTGTGCTGGATCTCGACTGCTTCGATTCTTATGAACTGGCCAGCCATGTGGCGCAGTTTCCCATACCCGTAGTTACCGGCATAGGTCATGAAAGAGATGAAACCGTTGTCGATCTGGTGGCACATACCAGACTCAAAACGCCCACAGCTGTTGCCGAGTTTTTGATTTCAGGGCTACTGACCTATGAGGAAAGACTCTTAAACCACCTTAAATTTTTGGTTGAAGATCTGCGTGAAAAGGTCGATGAGACCAAAGAGAAAATGCTGCGACAATTACAGAAATTGAGACATGCAGCCGGCAATACCTTGCATGACAATCAACAGAGGCTGCAACAAAACAGACTGAAACTGAAATATGCATTTCAAACAGATCTCTCACGTAAAAAAGAACATGTGGGTAGATTGCAAGAGAAAATCTTAACTCAGCCGCTAAACCTGATCAAACAGCAAAGAGAATATTTGGGTCATTTGGAAAGGGAAGTGAAGTTGGCTGATCCGGAAAAAATATTGGCCAGGGGCTTTTCCATTACCCAGGTAAATGGTGTATTGATCAAAAATGCAGCAGCGGTAAAAGTGGGCGATGTATTGACCACCAGAACTAAAGATGGTAGCATTGAGAGTACAGTAATGGATTTCACCTCAGTGAAATAGGTTTGATAAAGCGTTTTTTAGTATTTACACTGAACCTCCATTATCTAAAATATTAAGTGAAAACATTAAACAAAACAAGAAATGAGCAAAGGAAAAATAAGCTATAAAGAAGCGCTGGAAGAAATTGAAGAGATAGTAGCCAAGGTTGAAAAAGGTGAATGCGAGGTGGATGAACTGGCAGAAATGGTCAAGAAAGCCATTTCACTTATTAAAACCTGCCAAGACAAACTTCGCAGCACAGAAGATGACCTCAACGAAACCATGGAATCGTTTGAATAAATATGACCCGGCTTTGCAAGCTAAAGGCCTTGTGTTAAATTGCCCGAATAATTTCTACATCGAATACTAATCACCATGGATATTAACTTGAAAGGCAAGCAAGCGGTAGTTTGCGGCAGTACGCGCGGTATCGGGCTGGCTTGTGCCACCGAATTGGCAAAGCTTGGCGCCGACATAACCCTTATCGCCAGAAATGAGCTCAAACTGGTAGAAACCATTTCTTCACTGGATACCTCTTTGGGGCAGTTTCATGATTACCTTGTTATTGACTTCAACGAGCCCGAAGAACTTCGGAACATCATCAGTGATTATGCTTCGCAGAAACAAAAAATCCATATACTGGTAAATAATACCGGAGGCCCTGATCCGGGCAATATCGTGGATGCAGAACTTACGGATTTTACCAAAGCCTTTAGTCAGCATGTTTTATGCGCACAACTTCTGGTGCAAGCGCTGTATCCCCTCATGGAAAAAGCCAAATACGGCAGAATCATCAATATAATTTCCACCTCGGTAAAAGCACCCATACCTGGGCTCGGCGTGTCCAATACCATACGGGGAGCCATGGCCTCATGGTCTAAAACCCTGGCCAGCGAGCTGGCACCCAAAGGTATAACGGTAAACAATGTTTTGCCCGGCCTTACCCGAACCGACAGACTAACTCAGATTATCAAGACCAGGGCAGAAAAATACGACATGGAAATTGAAGAGCTGGAGGAAATGATGCAGGAGAATATACCGGCACAGCGATTTGCCGAAGCCTCGGAAATAGCGGCTGTAGTTGCTTTTTTAGCTTCCCCGGCTGCCAGTTACCTAACCGGCGAAAGCATTAGGGTAGATGGCGGCAATTCACCCTCTATATAGTATTGGTTCTAGCCTTCTTCCACTTGAAAAGCAATCTTTTTCATAAATGCAGATATCCCAATATGGGAAATTTCGATGATTTTCAGTAGCTTTACGATATGAGAATTATTGCATTCAGAATGCTCAGAGAGTTTTTCGAGAAGCCCGAATATTCTGATTCCGAAGTCTCATTAAGAGCCTGGTACCATGATGCAAAAACAGCCGAATGGAGAAATTCTAATGATTTGAAAAATCAATATAAAAATGCAAGTATAGTCGGCAACGGAAGAGTGGTTTTCAACATTAAAGGCAATGAATACAGATTAGTAGTTGCGATTGATTATGAGTTTCAAGTGATTTTCGTAAGGTTTATTGGAACTCATCAACAATACGATAAAATTGATGCTAAAACGATTTGATTATGGAAATACGACCCATTAAAAACGAGCACGATTATAGTGCTGCCATAAAGAGGATTGAAGAATTATGGGGAACAAACATGGATACGCCTGAAGGTGATGAATTAGATTTATTAGTAACCCTGGTTGAATCATATGAAATGAAACATTTCCCAATAGCACCACCTGACCCGGTTGATGCGATTAAATTTCGTATGGAGCAAATGGGAATGACCAATGATGATATGGTAAAATATCTTGGTAGTCAAAGTCGGGTAAGTGAGATTCTTAATAGAAAGAGAAGTCTGACTTTAGGCATGATAAAATCCCTTTATAAGGGATTAAAGATACCAGCAGATATTTTATTAGCTTGACAGTTAAAATAAACGTACAGCAATCAGGTATTCGGCTTATTGCGGATTGAATTTCTTGAGAAATTCAGCACTTCTTATGGCTTTTCTGAGGCCAGAAAACTAAACACTTCCAAAACACGGCTGAGGAACTTTAGAGATACTGGACATTTAACAAAATATTTAAATACTGACTAACTATCTATAGATCAACCTTCCAAGTCAAAATACCGCTGAAATTTTATTATTGAATCCTGACTCTGGGGTCGGCTATGGCATAGGCTACATCTACAATGATGTTGATAAACACAAAAAAACTGGCGATCATCAAGGTGCTGCCCATCACCACGGGGAAGTCCAGACTTTGAACTGCCTTGATGGTGACAGAGCCAATTCCCTTCCACCCAAAAATATATTCTACAAAAAATGCACCCGCCATAAGCGATGCCAGCCAACCTGAAACCGCAGTAATAACAGGATTTATTGCATTTTTAAGGGCGTGTTTTAAAACCACCACGTAATTTGGCAAGCCTTTAGATCGAGCCGTACGTATGTAGTCTTGCTGCATTACCTCAATCATGGAGCTTCGGGTGAGTTGGGTAATTATGGCCAAAGGCCGAAAACCGAGGGTAATGGCAGGCAAAATTATATTTTTAAGTTGCAATTGCCTGCCAAGCATAGGGTCTGTAACCCAAAGCTGTCCGGTAAGATTAAGTCCGGTATAATCGCTTAAATAATAGCCAAATACCAATGCCATAATGATGGCTGCAACAAAAGAAGGCACGGAAATACCCAAAACCGAAAAGCCCACAATAAGATGATCCGAGGCAGTATTTAGCTTGAGCGCTGCAATTATACCCAGCGATATCCCAAGTGTTGTAGCAAAGACCATGGCAGCCAAAGCCAGCCAGATAGTCCCGCTAAGATTTTCCAAAAGTATTTCACTTACTTTTTTATTGGTTTGAAAAGACCGTCGCAAATAGGGTGCTTTTAGTACCCAAATTTTATTACCCGGATGAGTAATTAATTTAGAATAAGAATATTTTTCCTGGTTTTGGCTTGTATTCGCATGCAGCGACAATGGCGAAAGATCATTCATATAGTGCAACAATTGGCGATGCAGTGGCAGATCGAGACCAAGATCGTGGGCGATGGCTTCTCTCGTGGCTATATCGCTGCGTTGTCCGGCCATCATCGATACAGGATCGCCTGGTAGCAAATGAAATAGAAAAAATACGACCAGTGCTACGCCAAGTAAGACCAGCAAACTATATTTGAGTTTTCTGAATACATAGCGTAGTATGTCTATCACTTCAGCAATTCTTTGAGCTTTTTAGATTCCGGGATGTCATTGATGTGCCACTTGCCAAGTACGGTTCCGTCTTTCATCAGAATCAATCCCGGGTTTGATCTTATCATGGCTTTGAGCACAGTGCCATCTGCGTAGAAATAGGGCGCAGCAATTTGATATTCATGTCTGAAATTTTCGATTTTGGCAGCACTGCTTGAGGTCAGTATCCAGACATCTGCCAAAGGCGGCATGTTTTCAGTAATTTCTCTAAGTTTATCCAGATTTTTGAGTTTGGCTTTGTCTACATTTTCTATAACAATCATTACCTTATTTCCTTCAAAAGAAGCATCTGTAAACTCACCATCGTCTGTCCACAAATGATAATCTGTAATTTTTGGCTGATCCTTGGGATTTATGGGTACCATGGCGACAAATTCATAGCCCGGATCGGTCGGGTATTCTTCAAAAGTCTCCTTTTTGCCATCTTTGGTCATGATGTACTTGTATCGTAGTGGCGCTGACGGTTTCATTGCGGTTTCTATATTGTTGCCTATTTTGTAAGGCCTGAAGTCAATAAAAGGCAGATGTGCAATGGCATACCAGGCAATTGCTGTGCAGAGAATAGCTGAGACTACCATGCTTATATCTCCTTTTTTTTGATTTAAAACGGGTTTTACCTTTTTTCTTGCAATAAATAAGAATGATACGAAAACCAACAAGATTAAGTCTTTATAAAAAGATTGCCAGGGGTTTAGCGGAATGGCATCACCAAAGCAACCGCAGTCGGTTACATTGTCAGTAAAAGCCGAATAAAAAGTAAGGAAGGTAAAAAATATGATAAGTAATAAAAGTATCCAGGCGGTAATATGCATACGATAATACAATAGCACGGCTATTCCAAGTACCACCTCTAATACACATATTATTACTGACAAGTATAATGAATAGGGGATGAAGACATGAAAAAAGCCCGCAAAATCCGTAGCAAATATTTCAAAATATTCTTCAAGCTTGATGGCCGTACCTATCGGATCGTTTATTTTGATCAGACCCGAGAATATAAATAAGATGCCTACAAAATATCTGGAAATGGCAACAAGGTATTTCATTTTACTCTTTGTTTTAGGCTTATTAAATATTACATTCTTATAAAGTCAGATTTTATCAAGCAAAACACCGCATAATTAATGATGTCTTGATAGTTTGCCCTGACGCCTTCCGACACAAGTGTTTGCCCATCATTATCTTCAATTTGTTTTACTCTGTATAGCTTCATTAAAATAATGTCCGTCATAGAGCCCACCCTCATATCTCGCCAAGCCTCGCCATAGTCGTGGTTTTTGTTAACCAAAAGATCCATGGTATCTGCAACTTGTCGATCATATAAAGGTTCTACAACTTCAAAATTCATGTTAAGTTCTTTGTTATCAAGTAGCTCAAGTTGCATCATGGCTATAATACAATAGTTAATTATGCCCAAAAATTCAGATATAATATCATCTTCGACTTTTTGCTGGCCTTTTTCTTGAATAGACCTTATGCGTTGAGCTTTTATAAAAATTTGATCTGTAATGGAAGGAATTCTTAAAATACGCCATGCAGTTCCATAATCACGTGTTTTCTTTTCGAAAAGCGCTTTGCAGGACTTAATTACTTCCTTATATTCGTCGATTGTTTTGTTTGTCAAAGGTTTATACTATTTAATTGATTATTTAACTGCTAGTCATCTGTTCATTGCGACCGAAAGATAATTTTTTTTGCCCAAATAATACGCTTTGCCTCAATGGAAAAGTGCTTTCAATGCAAAGACCTTTGATAATGGGCATTCTCAATACAACCCCAGATTCATTTTTTGATGGTGGTAAATATATCCAGGAAAACCATATTGTAGAAAAAGTCAACACTATGTTGTCAGCTGGTGTTGATATTATTGACATTGGCGGATATTCAACCAGACCTGGTGCTGATGAAATTTCTGAGCAGGAAGAAATTAAAAGAGTCATAAACGGCATAACTATTGTTAAGAAACTGGCAGGTGACATCCCTATTTCTATAGATACATTTAGATCCGAAGTAGCCCACAATGCTTTAGTTGCTGGAGCGGCTATGATCAATGATGTTTCTGCCGGGTCACTTGATTCAAAAATGTTCGAACTTGTAGCCGACATGGGGGTTCCTTACGTACTTATGCATATGCGAGGTACACCCAAAAACATGATGCAAAAAACTAGTTATGACGATTTGTTGCATGAGATGATAAATTATTTTGAAAAGAAGGTGTCTATGCTAAGGCAAAAGGGTGTTAAAGATATTATAATCGATCCAGGCTTTGGTTTTGCTAAAACCATTGATCAGAATTATAGCATTTTAAAACACCTAGCTTATTTTAAAATATTGAATCTTCCTATAATGGCGGGATTATCCAGAAAATCGATGATTTATAAAAAACTGGGTATTAGCGTTGAAAATGCATTAAATGGAACAACTGCTTTGCATGTTTTGGCTTTGCAAGGAGGATGTAGTATATTAAGAGTACATGATGTAAAGGAAGCAAGTGAAGTAGTAAAACTATATAACCTGACAAATAATTGATTTTTGTATTCAACATAGGATTTTTAAATGTAAGCTGGGTCGACATAATCGATATAATAGCTGTTACCATTCTTTTATACCAGGTTTATAAACTAATGCGGGGCAGTATTGCGGTTAAGGTCTTTTTGGGCTTCCTATCTTTGTACCTAATTTACCTCGTGGTAAATGCCGCACAAATGGAGTTGCTTTCTGCTATACTTGGTCAGTTTATGGGCGTAGGAGTAATAGCAGTCATCATTCTTTTTCAGCAAGAAATTCGTAAATTTTTACTCATCATTGGCAGAGGTACAACACTGCGACGTGAAGTTCTTTTCAAAAATTTTCCATGGCGACGCGATCGCTATGAGCAGTTCAACATTAGTCCGGTTATAGAAGCTGTGAAATCAATGGGAGCTTCAAATACCGGCGCACTTATAGTTTTTTCTCGAGACTCTGAATTGAAATTTTATGCCGACTCTGGTGATAGAATAAATGGTATCATCAGCAAGCGATTGCTTCAATCTATTTTTTATAAAAACAGTCCACTACACGATGGCGCTGTTATTATCTTTAATGGCAAAATTTTAGCTGCAAGATGTATCTTGCCTGTAAGTGATCAGGACTACCTACCGGCAAATTTCGGACTCAGACACAGAGCTGCCATAGGAATGAGTGAGGTGACCGAAACCCTTGTTTTGGTAGTTAGTGAAGAAACCGGGCAGATGTCTTTGGTGCGCAATGGGAAACTGCACCATAATCTTTCTACACATGAGCTAAGAGGTATGATCAATGCCTATCTGGCCGGAGAAGACGATCAAGATGAAGAAAATGAGAAGAAAGATGTAAATCCGGTCAGTTCTATTTCAGCACCTGAAAAAGAGCTGCCCATCGAAAAGCCAATTTCGAAATCATCAAAAAAAGAACCTGCAAAGTAATTTAAGGTTAAGTCCATGATTTTAAGCATACATTAAATAGATTGCCTCTCAAATCTTCAGACATACCTGACGCATTTCTCAAAAACATTAATTTAATCACCATTCTCTATAAATACCTTACTGAAAATAGCAAGGCAGAGCTTTTTCGGCGAATTGTTGAATTTCAGTCTTGTAACATTTTATCAATTAGTGCGCTGCCATTATACTAATTGGAATCTCCAGGACGTTAAAATTTTACTATTTTTCTAAAATTGAAGCATTTCAATTGAAAGATGATAAATTTTCAAAAAACTTTTTCTTTGATTATCAATTATGTCGTTTAAGTTCGATATTTTTACATTATTGCTATATTATTT
>DAIQNU010000047.1:0-2385 GCA_036788235.1 Cyclobacteriaceae bacterium | reverse complement strand
GAGTAATTAGGGAATTAATTTCATATATAACAGCATTGCAAGTAGTTATAGATATTGGAAATACGCGAACCAAGATTGGGCTATTCGATGGTAATAATTTTATTCGAACCGAGTTTGTTACTGATGAAACCCAAGTGGCAGATGTAATAAGTAGTTTGCGGCCTTCCTCTATTATACTGAGTAGCGTTGGCAATGATATGGAGGAGCTCAGGGAGATATTAAAAGAATTCTGTCCTGTATTGAAATTTAAAAACACCACCCCTGTACCCATAGAATTGGATTATGAGAGTCGTGATACTTTAGGTGTTGATCGACTGGCGGGTGTTGTAGGTGCTTTTACTTTGTTTCCAGGACATGCTTGCCTGGTCATTGATGCTGGTACTTGTATTACTTACGATGTGATTGATGCTGATGGTGTATATAGAGGTGGTGCAATTTCAGCAGGTACAGCAATGCGCTTTAAAGCCATGCATAAGTTTACTGCCCGTTTACCAATGAAGGAGTTAAGTGAAAATTTATCTTTACCAGGTAAAGATACAGGCAATTGTATGAACTCTGGGGTTGCATACGGAACTGCTTTTGAAATGGAGGGAATGATAGATTATTTTGAAAAGCAATATAGACCCCTTAAAACTATTCTATGTGGAGGTGATGCAATTTTTTTTGAATCTAAAATAAAACGCTACATCTTTGCAAACTCCGATTTAGTTTTGGTCGGTTTAAACAGCATATTACAGTACAATGAGTTTGATCAAAAGGTATATAACCATTAGTTGCATTATTTTTATCGGGTACCTTCCAGTACAAGGCCAAAGAACATCTTCGGTTTATTCTGGACTTGGAGTGGGAATTTTAAACGGCACCCAAAATTCTTATAATGCCGGAATGGGGGGACTTGGAATTAGTAATGCAAATCCATGGATTATGAATGCAGTAAATCCAGCATTTCTTCCATTAAACAACTTTACGATATTCGATGTTGGTCTTACCATGGAAAATCGCAGCATAAGCATGGACACTTTGCGTGAGTCAAAAAGCACGGGATCACTTGACTATTTTGCGCTTTCTGTACCTTTGGTGGCCGGAAAGGTAGGTATATCACTTGGCTTTAGACCATACTCTACAGTAAATTTTACCTCAAGGACTCTAACCACCTTAGAAGGTACGAACAACCCGGTAGAGTATATTTTTGATGGGCAAGGTGGAATATCATCTGCCTACTTAAGTGGTGGTGTTAAAGTTTGGAAATATCTATATGCAGGATTTAAGACAACATTGCTTTTTGGATCGAAAACCGAAAATACTTTTGTGAATGTATTGCCGGCGGCAGGAAACGCAACCGTAATTTTAAACTCTTCGCATTACAGAAGCACGCGTTTTTCTGATTTTGCTTTTTCGGGCTCACTCGGATTTCAAAAAAATATTGGTAAAGATTTAATACTGGGTGCGGGTGTGGTGTATGACATGGAAGCCGATGTAAATACTTTACGAACAGAAAGACTAGAAAGCCGTCGTAACCTCGATAGTTTCGTATCTGCGGATACACTTCGCGAGGAGGATCAAGCCAGAACACTGTTGCCAGGGAAGCTAGGAACAGGTATTTCTATATCTAAAATGTTTAAATGGACATTTGGTGTAGACTTTTATTATCAAGATTGGGCAAATTATCGTAATTTTGAGAATCTTTCTGAAGGATTAGGAGAGAATTATAAAATCATCGTAGGTGGTGAGTATATTCCTGATTATTCATCGGTCAACAATTATTTTAAACGGATGACCTATATGTTTGGAATTGACTACGAACAATTGCCCATTGTTTACAATGGTGTTGCTATTGCAGATGTTGGCATCACTTTTGGTATGTCATTACCTGTAGGTGGTGCATCATCAATGAATCTTTCAGGTAAGTTTGGAAGCACAGCATTTAATGATGCTAGTTTGATACAAGAGAATTATTTTAGGCTTACCCTTGGAATCAGTTTCAATGATAGGTCTTTTGGATGGTACAGAAATCAAAGGAAGTTCAACTAAGTTAAATGATCATGAAATCTAAATTATTTATTTCGGCAGTCACATTGCTTTTAATAGCAGGAGGTCTAATGGCTCAACCAGGCTGGAATTGGCCTGAAGATCCTGATATGCAATCAAAAGCACAGGAGAAAAACGCGCTTTACACAGATAATTACAAACAAGGTAATTATCGCAGGGCGGCGGATCATTTGAGCTGGTTATTAATAAATGCACCAGACCTCAACAACTCCATTTATATCAATGGTGCCAAAATCTACGATGAATTGGCAGATGGTGAGTCAGATGAAGCTAAAAAAGCTGTTTTTCAAGATTCATCTATGATGATGTTTGACCTTAGAACCCAACATTTCAACG
>DAIQNU010000046.1:0-14243 GCA_036788235.1 Cyclobacteriaceae bacterium | reverse complement strand
CCACTCACATTAATAATCGGATTGGTAAAAGAACTATTCGTTGACACTACCAAAGCATAGCTTGCTGCGTTGGATGCACTGGCCCAAGTAAAAGTAGGAAAAGTTGACACCCCGGTAGCTGCACCAGCCGGTGAAGTTTGTGTAAATGTACCGGGTATCGGTGGCACAAGTGTGGTAAATGATATACCTGCATTGCTAGCCACACGTGTTCCGCTAGTGTTTACAGCCGTAACACGCCAATAGTAAAGCGTATTTCCGGCAAGTCCTGTGCTGGGTGTATACGATGTACTGGTTAAGCCCGTAACATTTATAACCGGATTGGCATAAGAAGCGGATGTAGAAACTACCAATGAATACGACACGGCATCGGATGACGCTCCCCATGTAAACGCAGGTGTTGTAGATACACCAGTTGCTCCTGTTGCTGGGGCGGTTTGACTGAACACTCCAGGTTGTGGAATGGGAACTACTAATGTAGTAGAAAGGGCACTACCAGGAATAACAACTTGTGAACCTCCGGGTATTTGCCATGCTACCGTTAAATGATCACCACCATCATTCTCTTTATGAAGCGCTTCTATATAATACTGTGTACCAGCAACTAAATCTATATTTGCTGAAGCTTGCGTACCATACTTATCAAATTGCAAAGGATTAGTCCAGCCGGTAAAGGAGGCTATTTTTACTTTGCTAGCAGATGATGAATTGGTGCTTAACCATAATTCAGAATCATCGTCACCGGCAATCCAAAATTTGTATGATCCGGTAGTAGGTGCAGTAAGATATCCGCTTATTCGCTGACCATAGTTATCGGCTACATCGCGCGGAGCATCAAAACTGGTTAAGTAACTCGACGAAGTTGGATTGTTAGGGAAGTTTGCATTTCCGGTTAAGGCACTAATAGCCGTACCTGGTATACCCGACCAATATTCGCGCAAAACATAACCAGGGCCTCCACCTGTGCTGATAGTATAGGTGGCGGTAGCTACTGCTGAATTACTGAATCCTGATTTTAAAGCAATCGCTTTTATGGTCTGCGTTGAAGTAACACTGATCGGCCCTGTATACAATGTAGAAGAGGCCGTTGGTGTAGTGCCATTGACTGTATAGCGAATTTGCGCATCGGGTGTTGTAGTTGATAATGATACAGACTGTGCCGTGGCAAATGTACCACCACTAGGACTAAAAGTAGGTGTAGCTACCGCTAAGTTAATGGTATATGCAGCCGTGCTAACTGCCGAATTTGTTAAGCCAGATTTGATAGTGATGGCTCTGAGCGTCATACTAGATGAAACATTTATTGGCCCTGAGTAAATGGTTGAAGAAGTCGTTGGGGTTGATCCATCGGTAGTATAGCGAATGGTAGCATCGGGGGTAGTTGTAGAAATTGATACAGACTGTGCCGAAGTATACGTGCCTGCAGCCGGACTAAATGTGGGAGCTGCCGCTACTGTACTAATGGTATAAGCAGCTGAACCAATAGCAGAATTGGTGGAACCTGCTTTAACCGCGAGTGCACGAATGGTTTGTGTTGAACTAACCGCTATAGGTGATGTATACACAGCAGATGATGTGGTGGGTGTGCTGCCATTGGTGGTGTAATGTATAGTAGCGCCAGAAGTAGCTGTAGAAATAGTAACTGACTGAGCAGATGAATAAGTGCCTGCGGCTGGACTAAAGGTAGGTGTTGCTACTACCGGAATGTTTATGGTGTATGTTGCCGATGCTACTGAAGAATTACTCATTCCTGATTTTACAGCAAGTGCCCTAATGGTTTGTGTTGAACTCACATCGATGGGAGCGCTGTACACCGGAGATGCAGTAGTAGGTGTGGAGCCGTTGGTGGTATAATGAATGGCAGCACCTGAAGTGGCCGATGAAATGGAAACCGACTGTGCAGAGGTATAGGTGCCGGCGGTCGGACTAAAGGTTGGTGTCGAAACTGACTGTAGTGTTCCATCGCTTACCGATACATCTGTATAATCAATATTAGCCGAAGTGGCTGCACTAGTCATAGCCACTATCCGCATATCTCCGCCCCAGTTTGGGCTATGATTGAAAATAACAGTAATTGTAGACCATGTAGACCAATTTGCTGTTACCGGAAATACAAGATCCTGCACTTTGTGATTTGAACCAATGTACAGCGCAAGGTTGGTAACAGATGCGCCTGAGCCATTGGCGTAACGTATCTCCAGTTTGGTTAATGGAAAAGATTCGTTTGCGCCTTTGTAAAATTTGGTTTCCGCGTAAGCAGAAGTTAGACCAGTTACATATCCTGAGCCAGAAAAACCCGGATGTACTGATGCGGTGGTTACACCTGAGTTAAAACCGTTTTCTGCTTCGAACCGTGTTGGTGTGCCAAAATTTTGGGCGTGTGTAAGCAAGGGCAAAAGCGTGAGCCATAATGCCAAGCCCATCATTAGCTGATAGGTCGACGACCTGTTTGGAGCCAGATTGTCTTCATTAAAAGGTACTTTTTTTTTCATTTGAATGGGATTTAAAAGTTAAGATGAGATTTACTACAATCGACGTGTTTTTACGATTGTTATATATTAAAAGACTGATTGAAACTATTTAACTCAATATTTTAAAATATTTATAATTATTTTAATAAATAACCACTCAAACTGATAAAGCTATCACTAAAGTGAACATATGTTTAAAAACTCATTACAAGAAATTAGACTGCTGAGGAATTGATACGCTGGATTTACTTTTAATTAGGAAATGAAATTTGGCTTATCCTTTTGTCATTCATTATCAATTCAATAGACCATTGCTCGAAGCTAAAATTGAACTTTGATTTGGTCTGTACAATTAGGTGTGACAAAAGGATGCCCTTTAATAAACCATCTAAAAAGATTTAAATAAAACATAAATAAATAATACATAATAACAATTATTAAAGTTTGGGCTAATAATGATCAATTGAACAAAAGGGGAACTCCACCTATCGGATTGGACAGCATTGCTGTCAAAAAAATAATCCATTAGATTATCATCGCTTAAAATACTTCCAACTAGCATTTTAAGCGATTTAAAAAAATGTACAATGAGTCAGAAAATCTATTTATGATAGTAACTATATAGTTTTCATTATCAAGTGAGGACCGGTATTAATTAATACTCATATCGACCAATATCTGGTGCTGTACCGTTAAATGGAAGACCAACATCCACCCCATTATCTATTACCAAACTGGTGCCAGATGCAGGTTTGTAATATGTATCCCACCTATTTCCAGTATTAAGAAATCCGGGCAGACCTCTAATATTATTTATCTCTGAACTTACTCCGTTTAAAATCCAAAGCTCATCAGTAGTCGTGTATTTAAGGTTATGTTCGACCAAAATACCAGTACCTTGGGCTTGTACATCAGCCACTGTAGTGTTTAGAAATGCATTATTTCGAATGAAGATATCGAAAATTCGATCGCCTTTTATATTGATAGGTATACGATATGTATCAAACACATTATTATAAATATGTATGTCACTAAAATCCCACGTGCGACTGTTATCAATGTATATTGCCGCACCGCCTGCCCAGTTATTTTTTGGTGTCGTATTAAAAAAAGTATTATTGCGGATAACTATGTTTTGCCTACCCATATCCCATATAGCCATACCAAATCCCTTATTTTCGAAATAAGAATTGTAAACTTCTACACCTGGAGCACCTATTTCCACTGCTTCCTTACTACTATTACCATCTAAGTCAATCATTTTTACATTATACACTTTCATGTTTTCTGTTCCCATAGGTGACCCAAACATGTCAGGATGATTAACGATTGATAGCCAGGTATTGCAATTAATATTATAGATCTCATTACCCGGCCCCAGATTCCAAAGTTCTATAGCAATATCTTCACCCCATTTCGCATCGGTCTCACTCAGGGTTATTGTACAGTCATGGATTTTAGTATTCTTAAAATAGCCATCATAAATAAACTTTATGCCATATCCTTCATTGTCATTGATGGTGATGTTATAAATATGCGCACCATCGAGTTGACCCAAACACAAGTTACCTAGTGTTTCATCGGCAAGGTCTTTTCCAGAATTAATAAATGAGCAATCGTGCACAGTTATGCCAGTCATATAATAATCAGGATACACATAGAAGTTCTTTTCTCCAGGCCCAAACACGGCACCTCTTAAATTCAAATTTTTGAACGTAACATGATGCATAATTACGTTGTTGCGATTTTCGACCCATACGCCTGCCTTTAGCGATTTGTTATTTCCATCTATGGTAAAACCACTGATCGTTTGATTGCCATTGGCTGGTTGTAGCACCGCACTATTTATATTTCGGAAGGTCGAGCGATGTTGAGAAACGAGTTGAATTAAGCTTCCGTCGTACCATAACTTGTATTTTGAATTGGTTGGATTAATATTAGAAGGCAATGATACGCCAGATGATGACAATATGGTCTGGTCTTGTCCGGCACCAACTACATGCACACCTAATGGAATGCGTGCCGGATGTGTTTCGTAAAAAGTACCTGCTGTGAGGTATATGGTGTCTCCTTCTAAAGGTGGTACGCGGGTTGCGGCATAAGCCAGGGTTTTAAAAGGCGCGTTAAGTGTACCATTTGCCGGATTATCTTCACCTGTAGGTGCTACATAGTATTTAGATATGGTAGGAGAAGGCAAAGGGGCTGCTGAAGCTGTTCGGAATGAAATACCAGCATTAGTAGCGCTTTTGGTGTTCTCGCCATTTGTTGAAACTATCTTCCAATAATAAGTCGATCCTTCTACAAGCGGGGTAGTTAGTGCATACGTTCCCACAGTTATTCCATCAACATTAACTATGGGGTTAGCAAAATCACTTCTTGATGATATAACCAACGAATAGCTTGTTGCATTTTCAGAGGTATTCCAAGTAAAGGTGGGTGTTAACGTACCAACAATAGCATCATTTTCTGGTTCAATTTGCTCAAAATCACCAGTTTGTGGTTTTACATCTCGCTCACAAGATGCACTCAGGGTAACGATAAGCAGCAGAGCTAGTGCTATTAAATTATATTTTTTCATCATTCCCATTTTAGTGTTTTTAGAAATAATTTATCATCAAGTCCCATTTTATTGAGAAGATCCAATCATTCAAAGTGGTGATTTGCTTGAGGCTACTCAAAAAAAAGTGATATGCGGTTATTAAGACTAACCGCTGAAATAAGAAACTATGCTTATTGAAAATCATCAATTCTTCTGCGCTATTAAGGGCAGAAGAATTGATTTTTATTTAATGAGATAGTGCTATATAGAGATTATCAAATACCATCGTTGAAATTCAATTCAAGAACCGGAATAGCCCACACAAAATCTTCACTAGTATAAGGGTCGGTGCCTATTCCCCTATCACCTTTTGGAATTGGTACTTTTATTCCACGTAAATAATCAATGCGGTCGCCTTCGTTTAGCATTTCAATCACACGCTCATCATTAATCATTTGCTCGGTTATCGTTCCAGCGGTTATCTGAACATATGGCCCACCTATTTCTTCATCCCAAGCTCGAGCACGTACGGCATTCAAATCTTGAGCCGCTCCCAGTGCATCATTTGCCCGTAGCCGCAAGATTGATCGTGTAAGGTAAATTTCTGCCAGACGAATTAACGGCACATTTGTATTGGCTCCACTCAAATAATACTTGTTGGTGAGGATAGTTGTGATATCTCTAACCTCAACGCGCGTCTCTGCCAATTGCCCTGGCGCGAAATTATTATAAGGATAACGGACTGCCATAAGCTGTGTAAATCGTTTATCGCGCCTTGCGGTGATATTAATTGTTGTATCTGAGTTGGGATTATCCATAAATCCCAGCCTTGTTACGGTACTCAATGCCATGTGCGTCTCTACCCAAGTTGTATACTCTCCCCCCCAGGTGTTATTCAATACAGATAGGTGATTGGGTGGATTTAATTCCGTATTAAAAAAAGGCGCATAGAAAATAACTTCCCGTCCCCGATCTAGCGTATTCTTGTTGAATGCTTCTATAGGATCTTCTGTTAAATCATATTCGCCATTATTTTGATCTATAATAAAATCACATTCTTGTATTGCCAAATTGTATTCTCCACGTTGCAAATAGGTGCGTACAAGCATACCTGCGGCAGCAAACTTATTTGCCCTAACTTGGTAAGACGGATGATGTATGGTGCCATCAAATTTTTCTGGCAGCAATTCTTTGGCTTTCACAAAATCAGCCAAAATTAAATCATAAACCTCTTGAGTTGTGCCCATTTTAGGGTTTCGTGCCTCTTGTGTTGTCTTGGCAAATGTGGTCGGCATAGGTATATCTATGGTAGAATTAGCGCCACCAGGAACATAAGCATGCCCGAAGGTTGTCTGTAATATGTAATAGGCATAGCCACGCATAAAATGAAGTTCCCCTACAATTCGATCTACATTATTGACCCGTTGCTCAACGCTAATACCAGGATATGGATTGCCATTGTTTTCAGTAACAATAAAGTCTAAAGCATTATTAGCGATTGCTATTACTCTATATAATTGACTGAAATTTCGATTAGTATAGAAATTATTTTCCTTTGTTTTTCGATTGTATCCCCATTCATCGTTTCTTACAAATCCTACATCATCGCCCATACTAGATTTTAAAATGCGTTCATTTACCCAAGCCATATTCCACTCATGCCCAGAAAACAAACTGGCATAAGCTCCAATTGGAGCACGTTCCAATTCTGTTACCGTACTCCAAGGTGGCTGAGGTGGCCTGTCGAGTTCAAAAAAATCATTGCAGCTACTAATCGATACAAGTAGCGTTAGAAGAAATAGTATTTTATAGGCTTTCATATGAATTGTAGATTTTAGTAGTGAAGGATTTAAAAACGTGCATCTATCCCAAATGTAAATGTCTTTAACTGAGGTATAGCTGTAGCGTAATTAATAAAACCAGGAACTTGCGGATTGCCAGCGCCCTCAGGATCGAACCCAGGATAATTTGTTATAGTGAGCAAGTTCGAACCTGAAATAAAGAACCGAACTGCTTGTAGTCTAATCCGATAAGTTATGTCGTCTTCTAGCTTGTAACCTAATTGTACATTGCGAAGTCTAACAAAGTCGCCTTTATGCAACTCTCCAGTATGATATGCATTTACACCGCTAAATCCATCTTCAATTACTCCTGCACGCAATCGTGGGTACTTGGCATTATCACCCACGTTACGCCATGATTGTTCATACACTTCTCTCAAAATAGTGCGTGTAGGATTTACTACGCTGGCTTGTTGCAAATCGTGATCGAGTATATAATTTCCTCCTGAGAAAGAAATCATTATACTTAAATCAAAATTATTGTATTGGACTGTGTTTGTGATACCACCTTGATACTTAGGATCACCCGATTTACCTTCTTGATAGAATGGGTTTGCGGCGATATTTGTGACATTCGCTGGCAACTTTATTCTTTCACCAACATTATTAGTCAAAAAATCAGTCTCACCCGTTTCAAGAAACCTCTCATTATCACGTGCATAGATCATGGGGATGCCCGTTAGAGGATCCACGCCTGCATACTCAGCAACGTACCACACATTACGTCTTTCACCTTTTTTGGAAATGGCGTTACCAAATATATTTAGCAAACCACTACCCGTTATATCAATATCTGGAGCGAGACTTCTGATTTCATTTTTATTGAATCCAATATTGAAACTGGTAGTCCATTTAAACCCTTTTTTATCAATATTAATTGAATGTAGCTCCAGCTCATATCCGGAATTAACCATATTACCAAAATTACCCCATATAATGTTGCTTGAAACATCCTCAAAGGTTCGTTGATATATAAATTGCGTTGACAATCCAGTGGAAGGTGGTATGGGTGCTGGAAGAAGTTGGTCAGATATATAGCGATTATAATATGCAATTGATCCGTTTAGTCTATTTTTGAAAAAGCCAAAGTCTAAACCTATATCACTACTTCGGGTTGTTTCCCATTTTAAGTCGCGGACACCTATATTAGTAACAATAGTTCCGTTGACTCCTAAAATATCTCGGCTACCATATAGAATCGGTTCTGGTGCGTTGTTGTACCCTGTTGCCTCCAAGCCGATAGGCAAGTTTTGATTACCAGTTTCACCAAAGCTTCCTCTTATCTTTAAGAAAGTGTTTCCACCTAAAAACGACATAAAACTTTCATCCGAGATAATCCAACCTGCAGAAGCCGCTAAGAAAGTGCCCCACCTGTTTTCTGCTGTAAATACAGAAGATCCATCTCGTCTGGCACTTAAGCCAAAAAGATAACGATCTCTAAATTTGTAATTAACCCGGCCAAAATATCCTAATAAATACCTTTCATTTTCTTTTCTACCTAATACTGAACTTATCTCAGGAGATCCTACATCTTGAAATCGTCCAGTTAGGCCTGTACCAACAACCGATAGCAGATTTTGAGAAGACCGAGTAGCTTCAGCACCACCTACCATCAATAGGGCATGCTCACCGAATATCTTATCGTATGTTGCATAAGCATTATAATTTAGGCTATTAAAGGTGACAGATTCTTGTGTAGCCCTCGCTTGAGGTGTATTTAAACTTGGCTGTAATCGAATTCTGTCGCTTAACCAATTTGTTGTTGTACTTTGTACTATATCGCCGCTAAATTCAGAACGTAATGTAAGCCCATTTACATTGGGTAATGTGTAGTTTAAAGTTATCCCACCCAATGCTCGGTATTGCTCTGTCTTATTTAAGACATTATTTGGGTCTGAACGAGCTACAGCATTTGATTCCAAGAATGGATTATAATAAAGGTTCGGATCTTCCAAGTCATAAACCGGCAGCCAAGGCAATGCCCCTACTCCAATACTTGTGATGCCACTCTCACGTTGGTTATTCTTAGTATAACCAAAAGTAATCTTTGAACTGATGGTTAAATTTTGCGTAGGGTTAAAATCAAGATTTGAACGAAGAGTAAAACGTTCTAAATCGTTGTTGCGCTGCACCCCATTATCTTTTCTATAATTGCCCGAAATAAAAAATGCTGTTTTTTCTGTACCTCTTGTACTTGACACATTATAACTTTGAAACGTGCCCACCTGAAACAATTCTTTTTGCCAATTGGTATTTATACCCTCGGCTTGTTCACGCGTTAGTTGAGAAGATGCTAAACCTAATGATGTTAAGGGCACCCTGTCATAATACTCACTCATAGTGAAAGATGACCCTGCATTGCCATAAGCTTCGTCCATTATGGCAAACCACTCATTGGTATTAGCATAGCCAACATCTGCTGGTGATCGAGTTAAAGTCGAAAATCCGGTAATATAATTTAATGTTGTACTTCCTTCACCTCGCTTACCACTTTTGGTAGTTACAATGATGACCCCGTTAGAACCTCGTGATCCGTAAATAGATAATGCCGCAGCATCTTTTAAAATTTCAATACTCTCAATATCGTTTTGATTTATTAACGACATTGGGCTTAGGTTAGAGGAACCTACACCATCGTTTCCCATATTAATGGGCATTCCATCAATAATGTATAAGGGTTCTGTCGTTAAGTTGATAGAGTTAGTGCCACGAATTAAAATTCTGACAGGTGCGCCGGGCGCACCACTTTGCGATTGCACGGAAACGCCAGAAGCCAGGCCTTGCAAACCCGCTTCAAAGTTAGGCATTGACTGTAAATTAAGATCAGAACCTTTAACGCTGGAAATCGAACTAATAACGTCTGACTTCTTTTGGGTTCCATAGCCTACTACCATTACCTCTCCAAGGGTAGTTATGTCACTCGTTAAGGCCAGATTGATTTCTGTTTGCTTTCCAACTAAAATTTCTTCAGTTAAATATCCGATATAAGAAATAATTAGCATCGAATTATCATCGGGTACCTCAATAGAGAATTTTCCATTCAGATCGGTTGTAGTGCCTGTAGTGGTGCCTTTTATTAAAATGTTTACACCTGGAATTGCATCGCCTCGGTCATCCACAATACGACCGGTAATTAAAAAATTTGGCTCATCATTTATTGTATTTTGTAATAATAAATCTTGACTTGATTGGGTGGGATCGGCTTTTGATAAAATAATTTGATTTCCGTCAGCTTCAAAACTGATTTTCCTGGTTGTTAATATTTTATCCAGCACATCTACCAATCGCTCTTGATTGGCAACTATGGTAACCCGATTGTGGGCTGACACCAATTGTGTATGGAACAAAAATTTTACTTCAGCAATTTTTTCAATTTTAACGAGCGCATCACGCAAACTTCCTCGTTGTAAGTCAATGGTAATTTTGGTATCGAGTATTTCCTGACCTGTTACAGATCCTGCATAGGCAATACATAAAAGCCCTGTTAATAGCATAATCTGTAGCAAAGAGACTCTCATTATTAACCGAAAATTACGACGAAGGTGTATTCCTTTTCCCATAAATTTAAAAATATAGTCCTGAAAATGAAAATTGAATAGACAATATCTACCTGCCCATTGTTACTAAATGGTATTCAACTTTGAATAGAGGGAGAATTTGTTGGCCGGCATGATGAAACTGAACCGGCATTTTTTGTATTATACTTTCATACGTTATTTAGTTTGTGTGAAATTGTCATTCTGTACTAATTACAACCTTTACCTGAAACAATAATGTGCGAATCTAAAATCTCATACTGGGCATTTATACCTTTACATATTAGTCGCAATTTATCGTACAATGGCATATCGTCTAAAGATGCATTTAGTAGGCAATTAGCCATTATTTCTTCATCAAATACTATCTCAATACCATAGGCTTTTTCTATGTTATCAAACACTTCCTTTAATGGCGTGTCACTAAATACAAAGTTTCTATTTATTGATGAGTTTAGTAATGCTGGATTCTCAACTAGTGATTTTACCATACGGGATTCTTCGCGAGAAAAAACAACTTGCTGGTTGGGTATAAGCAAGACACCCTCAAGTTGCGAATTACCTTTTTGCTCATTGGCACGCATATCTGCCTCCGTGAATACAGATACCTTGCCCGTTTTCACTTGCACCAAAACATTTTTTTCATTCTCATACGCACGAATATTGAAGCTCGTACCCAATACTTTGGTTATAAGTTTATCTGCATGAACAAGAAAAGGGCGTTTAGCATCTTTTGCTACCTCAAAAAATGCCTCACCTGAAAGTTTTACTTCGCGGTAATTATTATCAAACACGCTAGGGAACTCCAATGAACTTTTAGGCATTAAAATAATGGAACTACCATCGCCCAACACTATAGTTTTTTGAATTGTACCGTTGTTGAATTCTTTTATGACATCTAACTCAGCTACATGTGGAGAAACCTCGCCTGTATTGTTTGTAGCAACCCACCATATGGTAGCTACTACTGATAGTACTAAAAGTATGGTTGCGGCTATTTTATAGGTTCCAGAAAAAAAGTTTATTTTTCGATTAACCAACTTTTTGTCCTGTATGGATTGTTGAAGTCTTAACCAAATTTCGCGTTGCTTATGTTCACTAGGTATGTATTGACTTTCTTCTATTACCGCCAATATTAAACGCTTTGCTTCTTCGACTTCCACCGCTTTCTCCGGGTGCCTAGCTGTCCAAGTCGTCCAAAACCTTTCACGTTGCCTACTTTGCTGTGGGTATTTCACCCACATAAAGAAGTGATCATCATTGGTGAAGTCTATGGCGCTATAGGTTGTATAATCTTTCATGAATTTTGACAATGCAATTAGCCATTTTATTTACAATCAGATAAAGAAGCTATTATTAATTTTAACTCGTTTATGGCAAAAAATATTTATAAAAAGATAAAATTGATCAAGAAATACATTTTTAGGATCAACCTGGTATTACCCAAAGGAAGAATAAGACTGTTATCATGTTTGCAAAATGGCGGAGCTGTTCTAAGCCACGCTGTACCAAATTACGTGCTGACTGCTCATTTACTTCAAGCATCAATCCAATTTCTTCGTACGACAACTCATCATAAAAGCGTAGAATTAAGGATTCATATTGACGTGGAGAAAGATTGTTTAGGTGTCTTTTAAGCTTTGTATTGCGCTCTACATTTCGTTCAATTGCAATTAATTCTTCCTCGTGAGAGAAGGACTTATTCAGCAAAAAATCGTCTAATTGAAAGTTAAAAACAGAGGATTCAATATCTTTAGTCTCGTTTTTTACGATTCTCCTCCGCAATGCCCGATAAAGATAAAAGCGCACAGAAGTAGTAGGTGAAAGATTTTCGCGATAGCGCCAAATATCTAAAAAAAGATCGTGAATCGCATCCTCAACAATGTCCTTGTTGCTACATACCTTCCGCCCATAATTATATAGCGGCTTAAAAAAGCGACTATAAAGTGTCTCAAAAGCAGCCTGATTACCGCGTTGTACACTTATCCAAATTACTTCATCTTCCGGTTGATTTGTAAAGGATTTTCTCATTTAGTTTAGCTAAGTTCCACATCAAGACAAAAGCTGCAACCATTGTATATTAAACAGATTACCCTGTCAATTCAAAAGTTTGCTAGCTTTTTAAATCGATTTATATAGTTATAAGGAAGATTGTCTTCAATTTAACTCACTTTTATAAAAATTTATTTTATACAAGCATTTTTTTCAACATTTTGCAGAAATTAATAAATTATTGAAGCCCACAATGTGGATTTGTCAACTTAAGTGAATATTTTTTTCTTTCCATCACCCCAATCTGACATATTTTTTTCTACAGATTTGGATGCCCTATGTATTCTTCATAGAATTCAAAAATGAGATGAAATAAGAAGGTAGTAAAAGCCTAACGAAAGAACACAAATTCACTAAATCAATGTAGTAAAAGATGGTTTAGATCTCTACATTAGAAATAACCAGAGTAAAAATATTTATAGAAAGCTTGTTTAGCAACCGTACTAGATGTTAGTGTTACTACCCAGTCGTTCGTCCTTTGCTTCGACTATCAAACTCTTTAGGTCATTTATTTCGTAATCAGCTATGGACTTTAATTTTATGTGGCGAAGGAGCTTTCCAGTACCTTTTAATAGCTTTTTCTTATCAGGTAGGTTCGTACCATGATAAAACCCAAGGTTTACACTGTCTTTGATTGGTGCAATGTATATTATCAAATCCTTGTCTCCCCGACCTTTTCCAGTACCATAAGAAACATTTTTCCAACCTTCAAAAAGTATTTCTTCCATTTCTGGCAAAAGATCCAGAGCGATATTCCTTAGATAGATACCAATCTCTTGTACTTTTGGGTCGTAGTTTGCAAAAAATTGTTCGACTGTCATTTTACTCATAGATCATTTGATTAATGTGTAATCATGAAGATAGGAAAATAGATAATATCTAACCGATAATTTTGCCAATTCCTCCACTAGATTCAGTTTCCTTCGATATCACGAATTTGCGGTAGCGAACGTAACAGCAAAATGTGGGACAAAAACACTACAGGTACAATATACGCAGGCAGATAAATAAAGGGGAACTCCAAAACGGCAATATTGGGCTGGTTAAAGGCAAACTGCTGTATTGGCAAAGGAGATGATAAAATCGCTATGGCTACAATGAACATTAGAAATACCAAGCCCAAGAGATTCCACCACACTAAGAAAGGCCTAGGAAGTTGCTTTGTAGAAATAAGCAAATAGCCAATCAAAACCATCGCGGACATTCCTATAACAATATCAAAATTCCAGGCTTTAAAAGTCATTAAAATTGGCACTTTTTTTTGTAAGTACAATTGATATAAAATTACTTCCACCGGTACCCTCAGAATATGAATGGCTAGTAAAAATCTGGTATTGAGATTATTTTTATTTGCTTTTTTATAGAAAAAAATGGTCATAACCACCGATGCCAAAATGACAAACAGAAATCTTGGTGGTGTGTCAGAAGTATTCTTGAAATAACCGCTATACGAAACAGTACCGGTAATGAGTAACCATATGATGCTCACAAATATTACCCTTTTGTCTTTTCCAGTTCCAAAATAGTACAAGATAAATGACAAAAGGGTGATGACTACAAAAGTAATTGTCAACATGGTGAACGATCAACAACCAAATTGTCGCAAATGATGATCAGTGTGTTTATATACATAATTGCCTATTTGTTCTTTGGTCATTTTTCCAAAAAATGGATGAACGAATTGATCGTTTGAGAAGGAATTGTATGCCTTTAGCAATTCTATCCATTTTTCTCTTTCAGTTTCTGAATTTCCCGTTCCGTTTATTTTTAATTCAGGATGAGTAGGCTGATTTTTCTTTAATGGATC